>NZ_JBOHGB010000034.1:0-52212 GCF_050699935.1 Actinophytocola sp. | reverse complement strand
ACACACCCGGCCGCACCAACCCACACGAAACCATCCTCCTCCGCAGCGAAGGCATCGGCTCCCACGACATCGCCATCGCCCACCACGCCTACACCCAAGCCCTCACCCACGGACTCGCCACACACCTGCCGTAGCCGGAAGCCGGAGTTCGCCGCGAGCATGAATGGTGCGTGATAAACCGTGGCCCAGTTCGTGTTGAGTCAGCATGACACCCAGCAACGCCTTGCGGCGGCTGGGATCGGTTCGGCGCGCGCCGTGACCGTTCGTACCGACGGGGAGATCCGCGAGGCGATGACGTCGCTGCGGACCCCGGTCGTCCTGAAGGCGTCCGGCCTGGTGCACAAGAGCGACAGCGGCGGTGTCGTGCTCGGCCTGGCGGATCCGCGAGCGGTGATCGCCGCCGTGGCGGAGCTGACCTCGCGGCTAGGGCCGGAGGCGGCGCCGTTCATGCTCCAGGAACAGGTCGAGGGCTTGGAGATCCTCGTCGGCGCCCGGCGCCACCCGCGGCTCGGCGTCGCGCTCGTCGTCGGGCACGGCGGTACCCGCACGGAGCTCCACCGCGACCTCTACACGGCGATGGCACCGGTGGACAAGGAGCAGGCGCTGCGGATGCTCCAGCGGCTGCGCTGCTGGCCGCTGCTTGAGGGCTTCCGCGGCGAGCCGCCCCGCGACGTCGATGCGCTCGTGCGGACCGCCGTCGCGCTCTCCCGCCTGGTGACCGAGAGCCAGGACATCATCGAGGTCGACCTCAACCCCGTCATGGTGGGCGAGGCCGGCCAAGGGGCCACGGTGGTCGACGCCCGGTTCGTCTGCGACGGCGAGACGGTGACCGGCCGGCGACCGCGCCCCGGGCTGGACCGCATGCTCCGCCCAGCCCATGTCGCCGTCGTCGGTGTCTCCGACGACAAGGACAAGGCGGGCGCGAAGCTGTTCCGGTACCTGCACGAGCACGGCTTTCCCGGCCGGCTCGACGCGGTCCATCCGACGGGCGGCCAGATCGACGGGGACACCCGGGCACGCAGCCTCGCCGAGCTGTCCGGCTCGCCGGACCTGGTGTGCGTCGCCGTGCCCAGCCGGCATGTTCTCGAGATCGCGCGGCAGGCGGCGGACATGCGCGTCGGCGGCGTCATCGTGCACAGCGCGGACTTCGCCGAGACCGGCGCGGCGGGCCGGGCCGTCCAGGACGCGCTGGCCACGACGCTCGCCGACGCCGGAATTCCGCTCGTCGGTCCCAACAGCATGGGCGTCGTCGCCCCGCACGACCGGCTGATGGCCTCGATCTCCAGCATGGCGGAGCGGCCCGCACGGTCCGGCGCCGCGGCCCTGCTGACCAGTTCCGGGGCGTTGGGCAGTTGCCTGGCGTCGCGCCTGAACGGCTCGTCTATCGGGCTGTCGTACTGGATCCACGCGGGCAACGAGGCCGACGTGGTGATCGCCGACTACCTCGACTGGCTCGTCGACGACGACGCGACGTCCACCGTCGGCCTCGTGCTGGAGGACATCAAGGACGGGCCGAGGTTCATCGAGGCGGGCCGGCGGATGAGCAAGGCCGGGCGGTCGATGTTCGCCTACTGCATGGCACGCTCCCGCAAGGGCCGGGACGCGGTGCTCAGCCACACCGGCGCGATGGTGGGAGACATCGAGATGCGCGAGGCCGTGCTTCGCGCGGCCGGCGTGGTGAGCGTGCCATCGTTGCTGGTGCTGGAGGACGCGATCGCGCTGTCCACGGGATCGCCGCGGCCGCGGGGCCGCCGTCTCGCGGGCATCACGTTCTCCGGTGGTGCCTGCACGATCATCGCGGACATCTGCGATGAGGAGGGGATCGAGCTCCCCGAGCTCCCCGACGAGGTCCGGTCCGTGCTGACCGCGGCGTTGCCCGAGTACGCGGCCATCCGCAACCCGCTCGACGTGAGCTACCAGCTGCTCGGCAAGGCGGAGAACTTCGAGACGGCCGTGGAGGTCATCGCGACGAGCGGAGCGTTCGACGCGGTGCTGATCCAGTTCACCACCAACGCCGACCCGCACGCCGAGCGCCTCGCCCGCAAGCTCGTGTCCCTGCTCGGCCGGGTCGACATCCCAATCTACGTCTCCCGATACGGCGCGAACCACCTCGCACCGATGGCCATGCAGGTGTACCGGGAGGCCGGGGTGTACGTGATGGAGGCACCGGATCGGGCGTGTCGCGCGATATCCGCGCTCATGCGCGCCCGCGAACCCGAGGAAACCGCGACGGATGCCTAGGACCCCACTGGCCGAGGCCGTGGACAGCGTGGTACACCGGGCCGCCGAGGTCCGGTGGCGAGACCTCGACGACCGTACCCGGGACGCGGCGCTGCGGCTGGTCATGGACTCGCTCGGCGTCGCGACGGTCGGTCGGCTGGCGCCCGGGGTCGAGCCCGCCGTCGGGGCATCGCTGCGACTGGGCGGGGCGGACACGGTGGCGGGACTCGGCCCGGCCGACGCCGCGATGGTGCTGTCCATCCTGATGCACGCCTGGGACTTCGACGACGTTCACGACGGCGCCGTGGTGCACGCCGGATCGGTCGTCGTGCCGGCCGCCCTCGCGGCTGCCCGGTCCAGCGGCGCGGGCGGCGAGCGGGTCCTCGAGGGCGTGGTCGCCGGTGTGGAGCTGCTGTGTCGCCTCGCGCTCGCCGTGGGGGAGCAACGCGGCGTCGTCCGGACGGCCGGGCTCGGCGCGCTGGGCGCGGCGGCGGCCGTGGCGCGCGTGCTCGGCCTCGACCACGCCGGAGTCCACGCCGCGTTGTCGCTCGCGCTGCCGGTGTCGCTGGCCCCGACGACGCGGCAGGCCGTCGCCGAGGGCACCGTGATCAAGCGGTGCCAGCCCGGGTTCGCCTGCCGGCACGGGGTCACGGCCGCGTTCCTGGCCGACGCCGGCGTCGCCGCGTCACCGGAGTGGTTCGGCGGCCCGTTCGGAATCGCGGCGGTGGTGTCCGACCAGGACGCGGCACTGGCGCGACTGACGTCGTCGTCCGCATGGCAGGTCACCGAGCTGTCGCTCAAGCCCTACCCCGCGTGCCGCTACGCCCACGCGGCGATATCCGGCACCGCGCGGCTGCTCCAGACGGTCGCGGTGGACGAGGTCAGCCGGCTGCGCGTGCACGTCCCGGCCGGCCGCGGGCACGAGATCGTCGCGCGGCCGTGGCGCCGTCGCGGACATCCGCTCGTCGACGCCCAGTTCTCCATCCCGTGGCTGTGCGCCGCCGTGCTCGAGCGCGGCTCGGTCGACCTGCGCACGATGCTCGGCGGCGCGCTGACGGACCCGGCGATCGACGCACGGGCCGACACGGTGGACGTGGTGCGGGACCAACCGGTGGGCGAGACCGCGATGACCCCCGTGCGAGTCGTCGCGGTGCGCGCCGACGGCTCGACGGAGGAGGTGGTCGTCCGCGCCGTCCCCGGCGCGCCGGAGGAACCCCTTCGCTGGCGGGATCTCCTGGCCAAGGTCGAGGGGTGTCTCGGTGCGCTGGGACTCGACCGGGAGCGGGCGCACGTGCTGCACGACGCGGTGCGGTCGCTGCCGGACCGTCGGGCCGACCGCTCGATGTTCGCCCTGCTCGACTCGCTCTACTTCGGACAGTCGAGTGTGGAGGTGACGCGGTGACGAGGGTGACCGAGGAGCTGGCGGGCTGGGCCGCCGGACTGCGGTACGAGGACCTGCCCGCGGAGGTCGTCCACCACGCGAAGCGGGTTCTCCTGGACTACGTCGGGGCCACCCTGCTCGGCTCCACGTCATCGTCTGCGCGGATCGTCCAGCAGTACCTGGGCGAGACGTCGGACCGCGGGCCGGCAACCGTTCTCGGCACCTCGCTGGAGCTCGGGCCGGCGAGTGCGGCGCTGGCCAACGGCACCGCCGCCCACGGTATGGAGGTCGACGACGGCTACTCCCCGGGCTCCTTCCACCCCGGAGCCCCCAACCTGGCCGCCATCCTGGCCGTCGGTCAGGCGCGAATGTCCGATCCGGACCGGATCCTGCTGGCCACCGCGGTGGGCTTCGAGCTCTCCTGCCGCATCGCCGCCGTCGGCCACCCCGCCACCTGGCGCCGGGGATTCCACAACACACCGCTCGCGGGCGTGTTCGGGGCCGCCGCGAGCGTGGCCACGCTGCTCGAGACGGACGCGATGACCATGGCGAGCGCGCTCGGGCTGGCCGGGTCGCACGCGGGCGGCCTGTTCGAGTTCCTCGCCGCCGGGTCGGAGGTGAAACGCCTGCACGCGGGGAAGGCTGCGCGGGACGGGATCGTCTGCGCGGAGCTGGCGGCGCGTGGCCTGACCGGGCCGGCCACGGTGCTCGAGGGCGCCAACGGCTACCTCCGGGCGTTCGCCGGCGGCGAGGTCCGCGCCGACGACCTCCTGCGTGACCTCGGGACGCGGTGGCGGATGCTGCGGACCTACGTCAAGCCCTACCCGTGCTGCCGCCACCTGCACGGGCCGATCGACGCCGTGCTGGCACTGGCGGACGACGGCGCGGTCGACACGTCGTCGGTCCGTTCGGTCACGGTGGAGACCTACGACGTCGCGGCACGTCACGACGCCAAGGCGATCGGCGGGCTGCTCGATGCGCAGATGAGCATTCCCTACGCGGTGGCGGTGACGCTCACGCACGGCAGACCGGGCGTGGCCCACTTCGAGTCCGAGTTCCGGGACGACCCGGACGTGCGCAGGTTGGTGGACCTGGTCGAGGTACGCGAGGCCGCGGACTGCATCCGTGCCTACCCCGCCGAGCGTCGCGCGCGCCTCACGTTCCGCACTGTCCACGGTGAACGAAGTGTCCAGGTCGACCACCCGTACGGCGAGCCCGACAACCCGGTCAGCGACCGCGACCTGGAACGGAAGTTCCTCGGTCTCGCGAGCCCGGTCGTCGGCGCGGACCGGGCGGCGCGCATCGCGGCGAACGTCTGGGCGTTCGACGAGTCCGGCGCCCTGGCGGCACTCGGCGAGGACACCCGAGTGCGAGCGCGTACCTGACGTCATCGCGCGCACGAACCGTGAGCCGGCCACCGTGCGAACAACCCCCCGCGACGGCTCGTCACCTGCCGGGTGCGCAGGTCACGACTCTTCGTAGCCGGCGTCTTCGTCCCTGGTGCATTCCTTCGGCCATCCCCCTCGCGCCGGAGCGATGTGGATGATGTAACTTTCCGCGGCGGCTGTTTCCCTCCCGGATTGTGATGGACGACTACTCACCATGAAACGCGTGATTGTTCCGGTATTGCTCGCCCTTGTCATGGTATTGGGGGCGACGCCGAGCGCGTGGGCGCACACGGAACTGACGGCCAGCAACCCCGCGGCAGGTGCCCGTGTCGATTCCGCGCCGAACCGGCTCACCCTGACGTTCAGCGAGCCCATCGATCATCGGCGGGCCGCGGTGCGGGTGAGCGGCGCGGGTTCCGTGTGGACGGTCGGGGACATCGCGGCGACCGGCCGCACGCTGACCGTGCCGGTCACTCCGGCCGGCGGGGCGGGGCAGTGCACCATCAGCTACACGGTCACCGCAGCCGATGGTGACGCCGTCCGCGGTTCGGTGACGTTCTCGCTGACCAGGCCCATCTCGGACGTGGCCGCCGGCTCGGGCTTCGACTCGGACGAGGCCGGCCTCGGCGTGCCGGGCGGCTCGGCGCTGCCGCGTTCGGCCATGCCGCCTCAGGCCGACGACTTCCACACCGGTGGCATCCCGGCCTGGGTGTGGGCGCTCGTGGCCGGCCTGTTCGTCCTCGCCGTGGTCGTGTCCCTGGTCCTGTGGCGCGAAAGTCGCTCACTCGGCGAGTCGTAATCTTCGGCATTCCGTCGGAACCGGCCCGTGATTGCGAAAAGCGGTCGCGCCGATAGCCGGCCCGCTACTCTGCGGTCGTGCCGACCGATCCCGACGACGCGGTGGAATTCTCCCGACGTCCGTGAACCGCTCGAATTCATTCGCGACCTGGATCGGGCACGCCGCAGCGCTTTCCGCGGCCGAGGACTTCAGTCCGCAAAGGACGGTGCGGTCACCGTGTGCGTGGCCGCGGCCGACGGACCGGTCGCGGCTCGAGCCGCGGTCAAGGTT
This sequence comes from Actinophytocola sp., assembly GCF_050699935.1. Classification (NCBI taxonomy): domain Bacteria; kingdom Bacillati; phylum Actinomycetota; class Actinomycetes; order Pseudonocardiales; family Pseudonocardiaceae; genus Actinophytocola; species Actinophytocola sp. Next base: position 46,154 of record NZ_JBOHGB010000034.1, on the reverse strand, counting down.
CGGTCCAGCCGCAGTCCAGGTCAGGGGGCAAGGCTGTCCATCGGGTCGGTCTCCCGAGGAGACGGCGGTGGAAGGGGCCGGATGGTTGCGCTGGCGGACCTGGTCAGTGAGTTGAAGACGCTGCGCAAGGGGCGTGGCCTGCTGGCGAGCCACATCGGGGAGCGGATCGGGTCCGCGTTACGGGCGGTCTGCGACGTGCGTGACGACGACGGGCCGGCGGTGATCCGGCAGAAGGTCGCGCGGCGGCTGGAGAATCTCGCCGGCGACCTGCCCGCCGACCTGCGGATGGCGGTGCTCGCCGCGTTCGCGATCGCGCCCGACGCTCGGCTGCCCTTCTACCAGGACCGGGTCGGCTGGACGGCTCGCCAGCTCAGCCGGGATCCGCGGACCGCGCGGCGGCGGATCGACGCGGGGATCGACCACCTGGCCCAGCTCGCCACGGTCCGCCCGGTCGCGGTGCCGCGGCCGGTGCCGGCGACGTCGTCCGCGACCGGCTGGCGCACGGCGGAGCTGCGGGTGATCGCCGTGTTCGACCGGGCCCGCCCGGCGGTCGTGGAGCTGCACCGGATCGTCGCCGAGCGGGACGGCCTGGCGTCGGTCGACGTCCCCGTCACCGCGGAGGCCAAGGTTCTCTACGGGGCCATGCGAGCGCGACGTGGCGTGGTGGAGCTGCCGAAGGCCCTCGTGCGGGGCCAGGAGCACGAGTTCGCGGTCGGCTACCGCCTTCCCGAGGTCGGCCCGCCGCACGTCGTCCGAACCCCCGACCACCCGTGCGACCTGTTCGACCTGCGGCTGCGGTTCGACCGAACCTGCCCGCCGCGGCGGATCTGGCTGCTCGCCGGCGCCCTCGACCGCGACCTCGTCGAGCCCGACCGCACCGGTGAGCTCCGCACGACCGACCAGGCCGGCGAGCTGCACCTGGTGTTCCGCACCCTCGTCCCCGGCCTCGCCTACGGCGCCCGCTGGGACCCGTGACCGGGGGAGGCCGTCAGGACTCCCGGCCGGTGAGCAGCGCCGAGCCGGCTGCGCCACACCGTCTCGACGAGGTGCCGGCGCGGCTCCGCACCGCCGCCGGTGTGCGCGCACCCAGGCGAGCTCGCCGGCCACAACCCCGCGTCCGGCTTGCCCACCCGGCCCGGAACGGGGTACCCCGCAGAGCAGCGGGCCTGCGCCGGTCGCGGAGATCGGGCCGTACGCAGACCTCGTCAACAGTGCTACGGGCGACGAGGCTGGACGGTTCAACCGATTCATGTGATCCACGTCACGCGAACTCGAAGAGGATCACCTGAACGTTGGAACCGTTATCCAACGTATATGAGTGCGTTGGCGATGGACGAGCCGTAGTCCAACAACGTCGTTGAAACACTGGTCGTCCTGGTACGTGCCGTAGAAGGAGACGTGGCTAGATGCGGGTTCGGAACGCTGGGGTGGTCGGGACGGCGGCGTTGGCGCTGCTGACCTCGGCCCTGCTCAGTGGTTGTGAGCTGCGTGAAGGCGACAAGTCCGAGTACGGCAAGTACGGCCTGAATTCCAAGGAACAAATCACGGAATTGTCCATCGAGTTCGACGGGCAAGGCGTGAGAGAATTCTGACAGGTTTTTGGGGCACAGAATGCGACGCGGAATAATTAGATGGGCGACAGCGAGTCTGCTGGTGATCTTGGCGGCGGCGTTCCCCGCGGCCGGGGTGGCGTTCGCCAGCCAGAACGGCCAGGCCGCCGCCCAGGGTTCGGACACGGTCGACGACCTCGATCGCGAGTTTCTCACCGTTATTCGGTTCGCGAACCTGTGGGAAATCCCGATGGGAAAGCTTGCCACAGAGCGCGGTACGAAGCAGGAGGTCAAGGACGCCGGCGAGGTCATGCTCGCCGACCACACGGCGCTGAACGTGACCGTGAAGGAGCTCGCTGACAAGTACGGCGTCCCGCTGCCGAGCCAGCCGACGTCCTCGCAGCAGGCCTGGATGGCCGAGATCTCGGCCAGGTCGAACGGCGAGGATTTCGACCGGACGTTCGCCGACCGGCTGCGCGCCGCGCACGGCAGCGTGTTCAACCTGATCGCCGAGGTGCGGGCGGGCACCAGCAACTCGACCATCCGCGACTTCGCCACGGACGCGAACAACATCGTGATGAAGCACATGAGCCTGCTCGAGGCGACCGGCTACGTCTCGTCCGATCACGGCGAGTTCGCCGAGGCCGCCGCCCGGACGACCACCTACCCGGAGAACGCGCTGTCCCAGAGCGACCTCCTGCTCGGCGGAGTGATCTTCCTGGTGGTCGCGGCCGGCACCGTGGTCGGGGTACGGATGCTCAGCGCACGCGGGGCCGCCAAGTGACCGCGACCTCCGTGATCGACATCGCGCTGCCGCAACACGACATCGGCATCCGCGAGGTGGCGGCGCTGTCGGCCCGCGCGGCCTACGTCCTGATGTGCTTCACGCTGTGCTGGGGGATCTTCACCGCGACCGGTTGGATCCGGCGGCTCACCGGCCTGCAGGCCATCCGCTCTGGCCACATGATCCTGGCCACGATGACCGTGGCGACCGGGGCCACCCACGCGGTCGTGTTCCTGCTGCTGCGCGAGCAGGGGCTGTCCCTCGGCGGCATCACCGTGCCGTTCGGCGGCCTCTTCCGGCACGGACTGGGCATCCTCGGGCTCGAGATCATGATCGCGATCACGCTCGCGACGAGCCTCAAGAACTACGTGAACTACCGGCGCTGGCTGCGGTTCCACCAGCTGGCGTACCCGGCGATCGCGATGGTCGTCATCCACTCCTGGTACGGGGCCATCGCCAACGGGCACCTCGGGGTCACCTGGCTCGCCGGCATCACCGTGCTGACCCCCGCGATCACCCTCACGGCCCTTCGGCTGACGCCGCCCAACCTGTTGATCAAGGCCGGGCTGCTCTCGCCGGCGCCGAAGGCGGCACCGCCGCAGGTCGCCGAGCCCAGCCCCAACGGCGCGATCAACGGGTACCGGAACGGCAGCAGGAAGATCACGGTGAGCGTGGACAACCAGCGGTGCCGGCGCTACGGCATCTGCCAGGCGGAGTCGCCTGACCTGTTCCAGCTCCTGGCGGACGGGCGGCTGCGCTACGTCCGTGATCCGGAGAACGGGAAGCGTGCCGGTGCCCAAGCGGCGGCCCGGTCCTGCCCCATGCAAGCGATCCAGTTGCAGGAGGTACGCAACCGATGAACCGTCGCGAACGGATCGTCGTGGTGGGAGCCGGGCTCTGCGGCCTCCGGGCCGCGGAGCGGCTCCGCGAGCTGGGCTACGAGGGTGACGTCGTGATCGTCGGCGCCGAGCCGAACCCGCCCTACCACCGCCCCGCGTTGTCCAAGCAACTGCTCATGGGCACCATGCGGCCGGCCGACCTGATGCTGCCGGCATACCAGAACGTCAACGCCAAGTGGCGGCTGAACACCCCCGTGCAGTACCTGCTGCCGCGCAGCCGGACGCTGCGCCTGCCCGGCGACGAGGAGCTCAAGTACGACGGCCTGATCATCGCGACCGGCGTCGAGGCGCGCCGGGCGAACGAGGTGCCCTACGAGGACCCGCGGGTGCTCGTCCTGCGCACGCTCGAGGACGCGCTCGACATGGAACGGGTCGTCAGCGAGAACCGCGGGCCGGTCGCGGTCGTCGGCGGCGGGTTCACCGGCTGCGAGCTCGCCTCGAGCCTGCGGCACATGGGCCGCGAGGTCACGCTCATCGGCCGCGGCAAGAACCTGCTCGGCAATGTGCTCGGCAACGATCTCGGCAACTGGCTGACCAAGATGCACGCCGACCACGGCGTGGACCTCGCGCTCGGGAACTCGGTCAAGCGGTGGGCCCCCCGCGAGGACGGCGTCGCGCTGCAGCTGTCCGACGGCTCGACGATGCTGGCCGGGTGCGTCCTGCTCGCGACGGGCACGGTGCCCTCGACCGCGTGGCTGCGCGGATCCGGCCTCCCGCTGGACAACGGCGTGGTGTGCGAGGCGACGACCCACGTCGTCGGGGCGGAGGACGTCGTCGCCGCCGGTGACGTCGCGCAGTGGCCGAACATCCGGTTCGACACCGAGCCGCGGCGCATCGAGCACTGGCTCAACGCGATCGAGATGGGCCGGGCCGCGGCGGAGAGCCTGCTCGCCGGGCGCTCCGCGGCCAAGCCGTTCACCCCGATGCCGCGGTTCTGGACCGAGCAGTACGGCGTGCGCATCCAGGCGGCCGGTGTGCCGAAGCTGGGTCCGGAAGTCGTCGCGCTGGGCAGCCAGACCGACGGCACCGGCACGGTCGTCGGCTACGCCAAGGGAGGCCGGCTGATGGGCGTGGTCGGTGTCGACTGCCCCAAGTCGGTGCTGGCGTGGACCGACAGTGTGGCCCGGCAGAACCCGGTCCCGGGGGAGCAGCCCGCACCGGAGCGCGAGCAGCAGCCCGCCGCACCCACCCGGCAGGCCGCCCCCGCCGCCGCCCGCGAGTCCGTGTCCACCGGAACCCGTCGGCCCGCCGCCACGAGCACCCGGCAGCCCGGCACCAAGCGCGGGTTCGCCGCGGCGGCCGAGCGGAAGAAGGGTGGCCGGCACTCGATCCCGCCCAGGGAGCCCCGTCGCCCGCAGCCGGCGACCCGCAGCGTCGACTGGCTCGACCCGATCGAGCCCGCGGCGGCAGTGGCCAGCGCCGCCGCGTCGAGCGCGCGGATGATGCCCGCGGACCCGGACCCGCGGATGCGGCGCGACCGCAGCGGCGTCCTGGTCGACTCCGACGGGAAGCTGGTGGAGAACACCGGCCGGATCGGCCGGATCGATGCCAACGGGGATCTCGTGCCGATGGGCACGGAGCGCCCGATGGGGCCCGGCGACTCGAACGCCCGGATGCGGCCCCCACCGGCCAACGGCCGTGTGGTGCCGCCGCCCGGCGGCGGGCCCGCCGAGTCGAACGCCCGGATGCGGCCGGCCGACTCGTACGGCCGCATGGCGCCGGGAGGCCGGCCCGGGCCGGAGGACTCGTACGAGCGCATGCCAGCTGTGCCGCCGATCAACGACCGGCTCCGGTCGGCCGGCGGTGGCCGGGGACCGCGGATGGGCCCCGATGACTCGTACGACCGGATGCCGCCGGTGGACAGGGACGGTCGGGGGCCGGCGGATTCCAACGGCCGCGCGCGGCCGGTGAACGGCTTCCGGCCCGGGCCCGAGGAGTCCTACAACCGCATGCCACCCGCGGGCGGCCACCCGGGCCACGGGCAGCCCCCGGGTCCGGTCGACTCGTACGGCCGGCTCCCGCAGGCCGGGCCGGTCGACTCCTTCGCCCGGCTGCCACCGGTGCACGGCCAGGCCTACGAGCCGCCGCGGCTGAACGTCCAGCCGTGGGACGGGCGCGGTCCCGTCGGTCCGCAACCGGCCCCACGGCCCGGCCCGGCCGACTCCTACGACCGCATGCCTCCGGCCCGGCCGAACTTCGGTCCGGTGGGCAGCGACGGCCGGCTCCCCCAGATCGGCCGCGGCCCCGAGGTGTCCTACGACCGCATGCCGCCGGCGAGCCGGCAGTACGGGCCGGAGGACTCCTACGACCAGTTCCCGCCCGTCCGGCGCGGCCCGCTGGGCCCGGTGGGCAGCGACGGCCGGCTGCGTCCGGTGCAGCGGCGCCGCCCCTGACCCTTCGACACCCGAGATCCCCGACGGGTCCTGGCGCCCCCAGAACCCCGAGTGTCAGGACCCGTCGGCCCTAACCGAACAGCTTTCCGCCCGAAGCGATGCGCTCGCCACCGTGCCCCGGCGAGCGCATCGCTGTGTCCGCATCGCTGTGTCGGCTCTCGCGCCGGGTGGTCAGGCGTCAACGAGGTCCTGCAGCAGGGGACCGTGCAGCTTCACGAGCCCCTCGGTGGACAGTGCGGTCACGCCGGGCAGCTTGATCGCCAGGCGGACGGCGCCCAGGCCGATCAGCTGGGCGCAGATCATGTCGGCGCGCAGCTGGGCGTTCGGGCCGGACAGGCGCGCGGCCAGGGGCTTGGCGAAGTGGCGCTGGAAGGACGCGGAGAACTCCGCGCCGTTCGGGCGGAAGGCAGCCAGCACCGCGCGCAGGAACGGGTCGGAGTGGGCACGGTCGTGTTGCTCGAGCAGCGTGCGGACCAGGTGCTCACCGAGCCGGTCGAGCGGGCAGTCCAAGAGCGCCCGCGCCTCCGCCTCGAACGAGACGGCCTCGGCAAACAGCTGCTCCTTCGTGCCGAAGTACTTCACCACGAGCGCCGCGCTGACCCCGCAGTCCAGCGCGATGTCGCGCAACCCGACCTCGGCGAACCCTCGCTGCGCGAACCGCCGCCTCGCGGCACGCATGATGGCGTCCCTGGTCTGGCCGCCGCCCGTCAGGTCCGCGTCGGCAGTGCCGGCACCGCCCGGGTCCGTGCCCATGGCGGGGAAGCGTACTAGGACGGCCCGCCTACGCGACCAGGTCGACCCTGGTGTCGCCGTCCAGCGGGGCCACCTCGGCGAGCTGGGTGCCGGTGCGGCGGACCACGACCGTCACGGCCATCGCGAGCGCGGCCGCGCCCAGGGACGTCGTCGCGGCGATCCAGTAGGTCAGGGCGAACCCGGTCGAGGACGCGACCGGCGTGCCGCTCACGTCGATCGTGTACGCGGCCAGCAAGGTGCCGCCGATCGCCGCGCAGCTGCTCGTGCCGATCGTGCGCAGCAGCGCGTTGAGGCTGTTCGCCGACGCGGTCTCGGTGATCGGCACCCAGTTCATGATCAGCGTCGGCATCGCGGAGAAGCACAGCGCCGCACCGATCGAGACCGTCATGAGCACGCCCATCAGCAGGACCAGGTTGCCCGGCAGCAGCGCCTGGCACACGTTGGCCACGAACATGATCAGCGTGCCGGTCAGCAGCGTCACGTGTGCGCCGCGGCGTGCGGACAGCCGCGCCGACACGTGGGAGAAGATCAGCATCCCGAGCCCCATCGGGATCATGCAGACGCCCGCGACCAGCACGGTCACCCCGAACCCGTACTCGGTGGCCGTGCTCGCCTGCAACTGGAGCGGGGTCAGCATGAAGCTCGCGAACATGCCGACGCCGACCAACGTGGTGGCGAGGTTCGTCAGCAGCACGACCGGCCGGGTCGAGGTCCGCAGATCGACCAGCGGCGAGCGGACCCGCAGCTGGTGCAGCGACCACGCCGCCAGCACCACGGCCGAACCGGTGAACAGGGCGATCGTCGGCAGGCTCGCCCAACCCCACTGCGAGCCCTGTGAGATCGGGAGCAGCAGCGCCACCAGACCCGCCGTGAGCCCGAACGCACCGACGACGTCGAACCGGCCACCCGCGCGCACCGGCGACTCCGGCACGAACACCAGCACCAGCACCAGCATCAGCAGCGACGCGGCGGTGGCGGTCCAGAACACCGCGTGCCAGTTCAGCAGCTGCCCGATCACGCCCGCGAGCGGCATGCCGACCGCGGCGCCGACACCGAGCGTGGAGCTCATCGTCGCGGTCCCGGCCATCACGCGGTCCGGCGGCAGCTCGTCCTTGAGGATGCTGATGCCCAGCGGCAGCACGCCGAACGCCGCGCCCTGCAGCATCCGGGCAGCGAGCAGCGAGCCGAACGACCAGGCCACCGCGCCGAGCAGCGAGCCGGCGGCCATCACCGCGAGCGCGAACGCGAGCACCTTCCGCTTGCCGACCATGTCACCGAGGCGGCCGCCCATCGGCGCGCACACGGCGCCGGCGAGCATCGTGACGGTCAGCAGCCAGGACGCCGCGTCCTGGGAGAGGCCCATCAGCCGGGAGATCTCGGGCAGCAGTGGCACGACGAGCGTATGCATCAACGACACGGTGACACCGCAGCCACACAGCACGATCATGAGCCGGCGGGACCGAGGCGTCCCGGATCGTGAACCGATGTTCACCCTAGGAGTAAACAGCTGTTCACCACGTTCGGTCAATCGGATGTGACCACTGTCCAACCAAGGCTCCAGCGCGCGAGCGCGCCAGCGGGCCTCGCGACCGGTGCGGCATGATGCGCGGCGTGGCTCTCCCCAGCCGGCTGCGCACGGTCGTGGCCACCCGCTACGTGACGCCGTTCCGCGAGGGCGGGTCGCTGCCGGGCCTGGTCGAGGCGGACGACCTCGGCATGTACGTGGTCAAGTTCCGCGGCGCCGGCCAGGGGCTCAAGGCGCTCGTGGCCGAGGTGGTGGTCGGCGAGCTGGCGCGGCGGCTCGGGTTCCGGGTACCGGAGATCGTGCTCGTGGACCTCGACCCACAGCTGTCGAAGGCCGAGCCGGACGAGGAGATCCAGGACCTGCTGAACGCGAGCGGCGGGACCAACCTCGGGCTGGACTACCTGCCGGGCTCGTTCGACTTCACCCCGCGCGTGCGCGACCCGGGCGCCGACCTCGCCGCGCGGCTGCTCTGGTTCGACGCGCTCGTGCTCAACGTCGACCGGAGCTGGCGCAACCCGAACATGTTGCTGTGGCACCGGGAGGTCTGGCTGATCGATCACGGCGCCGCGCTGTACTTCCACCACCGCTGGGGCCCGGGCTGGCGGCCCGCGGACGAGTACCGCTACGAGGCGACCGACCACGTGATGCTGCCGGTGGCCGGCGACGTCCGCGCCGCCGACCGCGAGCTGCGGCCGAAGATCACGGGCGCGGTGCTCGACGAGATCCTCGCGCTGGTGCCGGACGAGTGGCTCGCCGCGGATCCGGCGTTCGACTCGCCCGCCGCGGCGCGGGCCGCGTACCGTGCCTTCTTCGAGAGCCGGCTGGGCCGGGCGGACGCCTGGGTCCCGGTGTTGGAGGAGGCCCGTGCCGCACGTGTTTGAGTACGCGCTGGTGCGCGTGGTCCCGCGGCAGGAGCGCGGCGAGTTCATGAACGTCGGCGCGATCGTCTACTGCGCGTCGCTGCGGTTCCTGCGCTGCCGGACCCATGTCGACACCGAGCGGCTGCGCGCCCTGGACCCGGCCATGGACCTCGACGTGCTGCGCGACGCGCTGAGCTCGTGGTGCCAGGCGTGTGACGGCACCGGCCCGATGGCGGAGAGCTCGCCGGGGCAACGGTTCCGCTGGCTGACCGCGCCGCGCAGCACGATCGTGCAGACCTCGCCGACGCACACCGGGCTGACCGACGACCCCCGAGTCGAGCTGGATCGCCTGATGCGCACCCACGTGCTCCCGCCTGTCGATCACGCCTAGGCTCCTTGTGTGGCGAAGTACTACGACGTGCATCCGGACAACCCGCAGCGGCGTGCGATCGGCCAGGTGGTGGCGACGCTGCGGGACGGCGGGCTGATCGCCTACCCGACCGACTCGTGCTTCGCGCTCGGTTGCCTCGCCGGCAACAAGGACGGGATGGAGCGCATCCGGCAGATCCGCCAACTCGACGACCGGCACCATTTCACGTTGGTGTGCCACGACTTCGCGCAGCTCGGCCAGCTCGTGTACCTGTCGAACACGGTGTTCCGCGCGATCAAGGCGGCGACGCCGGGCAGTTACACGTTCATCCTGCCGGCCACCAAGGAGGTTCCGCGCCGGCTGCTGAACACGCGGAAGAGGACCGTCGGCGTGCGGATCCCGGATCACGTGGTGGCGCAGGCGATTCTCGCCGAGCTGGGGGAGCCGCTGCTGTCGAGCACGCTGCTGCTGCCCGGCGAGGACGAGCCGATGACGCAGGGCTGGGAGATCAAGGAGCGGCTCGACCACGCCGTGGACGCGGTGATCGACTCGGGCGAGTGCGGCACCGAGCCCACCACGGTGATCGACTACTCGAACGACAGCGAGCCCGTGATCGTGCGCGAGGGAGCGGGTGACCCGGCTCCCTTCGGGTGAGAAACAACCAGGTCGCGTCGGTCGTTAGGCTCTTGATACGTATGACTGTGCCCGCGACGAGCCCCAGCCTGGCCGATCTGCGCAAGCGCCTCCCCGAGCTGACGCTGCGCGACGAACGGCGGCTTCGCCGTCGGCTCGACGGACTCGGCAAGGTCCGCGACCAGGCCGTCCGCCGGCAGCGCATCGCCGAGATCGCCGGGGAGGTCGAGCGGGCCGCGGCGCGGGTCGAGCGCCGGCGGGCCGCCGTCCCGGCGATCACGTACCCCGAGGAGCTGCCGATCAGCCGGCGGCGTGCGGACATCCGGAAGGCGATCGCGGAGAACCAGGTCGTGATCGTCGCCGGCGAGACCGGCTCCGGCAAGACCACCCAGCTGCCCAAGATCTGCCTCGAGCTCGGCCGCGGCGTGCGCGGGCAGATCGGGCACACCCAGCCGCGCCGGATCGCCGCGCGGACCGTCGCCGAGCGGATCTCCGACGAGCTCGGCGTGCCGCTCGGCGGCGCGGTCGGGTGGAAGATCCGGTTCACCGACCACGTCGGCGACGACACGCTGGTCAAGCTCATGACCGACGGCATCCTGCTCGCCGAGCTGCAGTCCGACCGCCAGCTCCGCCAGTACGACACGCTGATCATCGACGAGGCGCACGAGCGCAGCCTCAACATCGACTTCATTCTCGGCTACCTCAAGCAGCTGCTGCCGCGCCGGCCCGACCTCAAGGTGATCATCACCTCGGCGACCATCGACCCGGAGCGGTTCTCCCGGCACTTCGGTGACGCGCCGATCGTCGAGGTCTCCGGCCGGACGTACCCGGTCGAGGTCCGCTACCGCCCGATCGTGGACCCGGACCGCGACGACACAGCCCCGGACGCCGACCCGGACCGCGACCAGACGCAGGCGATCCTCGACGCGGTCGACGAGCTGTGCGCGGAGGGGCCGGGCGACATCCTCGTGTTCCTCTCCGGCGAGCGGGAGATCCGCGACACCGCCGACGCGCTCGTGGCCCAGGAGCGGCCGAACACGGAGATCCTGCCGCTCTACGCCCGACTGTCCACAGGGGAGCAGAAGCGGGTCTTCCAGCCGCACCGCGGTCGCCGCGTCGTGCTCGCCACGAACGTCGCGGAGACCTCGCTGACGGTGCCGGGCATCAAGTACGTGGTCGACCCGGGGTTCGCGCGCATCTCTCGGTACAGCAACAGGTTGAAGGTCCAGCGGCTGCCGATCGAGCCGATCTCGCAGGCGTCGGCCAACCAGCGCGCGGGACGCTGCGGGCGCACGTCGGACGGCATCTGCGTCCGGCTCTACGCCGAGGACGACTTCGACGCGCGGCCGGAGTTCACCGACCCGGAGATCCTGCGCACCAACCTCGCCTCGGTCATCCTGCAGATGGCGGCCGCCGACCTCGGCGACATCGCCGCGTTCCCGTTCGTCGAGCCACCGGACCGCCGGCACATCACCGACGGCATGAACCTGCTGAACGAGCTCGGTGCCCTGGAGTCCTCCACAAAGGACTCGAACCCGAAGTTGACCCCGTTGGGGCGCAAGCTCGCCCGGCTACCGGTGGATCCGCGCCTGGCCCGGATGGTGCTCGCGGCCGACCGCGACGGCTGCGTCAGCGAGGTCGTGGTCATCGCCGCCGCCCTGTCCATCCAGGACCCGCGGGAGCGGCCGGCCGACAAGCAGACACAGGCCGACCAGCAGCACGCCCGGTTCCGCGACCCCGAGTCGGACTTCCTGACCTACCTGAACCTGTGGCGGTACCTCACCGAGCAGAAGCGTGAGCTGTCCGCGAACCGGTTCCGCAAGCTGTGCAGGGCGGAGTACCTCAACTACCTGCGGGTACGCGAATGGCAGGACGTGGCCGCCCAGCTGCGGCAGATGGCCAAGGGCCTGGACGTCACGCCGAACCAGACGCCCGCCGACCCCGCCAAGATCCACCTGGCGCTGCTCGCCGGGCTGCTCTCGCACGTCGGCATGAAGGATCCGGCGACCCGTGACTACCTCGGTGCCCGCAACGCCCGCTTCGCGATCTTCCCCGGCTCGGCGTTGTTCCGCAAGCAGCCGCGTTGGGTGATGGCCGCCGAGCTGGTGGAGACCAGCAGGCTGTGGGGCCGGGTCGTGGCCCGCATCGACCCCGACTGGATCGAGCCGGTCGCCGGGCACCTCGTGCGCCGCACGTACAGCGAGCCGCGCTGGGAGAAGAGGCGCGCGGCGGTCATGGCGTCCGAGCGGGTGACGCTGCTGGGCCTGCCGATCGTCGTGGACCGCCCGGTGAACTACGGGCGGATCGACCCGCCGGTGGCGCGCGAGCTGTTCATCCGGCACGCGCTCGCGGCTGGGGAGTGGGAGTCGAACCACCTGTTCCTGCGCCGCAACGCCGAGCTGCTCGCGGAGGCGGAGGAGCTGGAGCACAAGGCCCGGCGGCGCGACATCGTGGTCGACGAGGAGACGCTCTTCGAGTTCTACGACCAGCGGGTCGGTCAGGAGGTGGTGTCGGGGCGGCACTTCGACACCTGGTGGAAGAAGACCCGCCGCGAGCAGCCGGAACTGCTGACGTTCGACCCGGCGATGCTGGTGCACCCCGAGGCCGGCGACGTGAGCCCGCGGGAGTACCCGGATGCCATGGCCCACAACGACATCCGGCTCGGCCTGCAGTACCGGTTCGAGCCCGGCACGGCCACCGACGGGGTGACCGTGCAGGTGCCGCTCCCGCTGCTCGGCAGGGTCAGCGCGGACGGCCTGCCGTGGCAGGTGCCGGGCATGCGCACGGAGTTGATCACCGCGCTCATCCGCTCGCTGCCGAAGCCGCTGCGGCGCAACTTCGTGCCGGTGCCGGACTTCGCCGCGGCCGTGCGCGACCGGCTCGCCGCGGTCGCGGAGCCGTCGCTGGACCAGGTCGCCGCGGAGCTGCGTGCGCTCAGCGGGATGGTGGTGCCGCCGGACGCCTGGCGGCTCGAGGCGGTGCCCCAGCACCTCCGCGCCACCTTCCAGGTCGTCGACGAGGGCCGGCCGTTGCTCGAGGGCAAGGACCTCGGCGCGCTCAAGCGGGAGCTGGCGTCGCGGGTGCGGGAGTCGCTGGCGGCCGGTTCCGAGGGGCTGACCCGGGAGGGCCTGACGTCGTGGACGTTCGGGGACCTGGCCCGGAGCGTGTCGCTGCGGCGGGCCGGCCAGCAGGTCACCGCGTACCCGGCACTGGTGGACACCGGGTCCTCGGTGGCGGTCCGGCTGTTCGACGACCCGGACGAGCAGGCGCGCGAGATGCGGCGCGGGACTCGCCGGCTGGTGCTGCTGACCGTGCCCTCACCGGTGAAGCAGGTGGTGCGCCGGCTGCCGAACACGGCCAAGCTCGCCCTGTCGGCGAACCCGCACGGCAGCGTGCCGGCCCTGCTGGAGGACTGCCTGAACGCGGCCGCAGACGCGCTGATCGCCGCGCACGGCGGTCCGGTGTGGACACAGGCGGACTTCGAGGCGCTGTGCACGGCGGTCCGCGCGGACCTGGCGGAGGGGATGTACACCGTGCTGGACAAGGTGCGCGGCGTGCTGACGGTCGACGCCGAGGTGGACACCGAGCTGTCCCGGATGACCAGTGCGGTGTTCGCGGAGTCGGTCGCCGACCTGCGCGAGCAGCGGTCCGCCTTGGTGTACCAGGGTTTCGTCACCGATGCCGGGCTCGACCGGCTGGCCGATGTCGAGCGTTACCTGCGGGGCGTCCTGCGGCGGCTGGAGAAGCTGCCCGAGCGGCCGCGGCGCGACCTCGACTGGACCGCCGCGGTGCGGGACGTCCAGCGGGCCTACGCCGAGGTGCGGGGCAGGCCCGGTGACGACGGCCGGGTGCGGTGGATGATCGAGGAGCTGCGGATCAGCTACTTCGCCCAGACGCTCGGCACGGCGTACCCGGTGTCCGAGAAACGGCTCTACAAGGCGATCGACGAGCTCTTGCCTTAGCGGCCACACCGCGCTTAACTCTCATGTGACAGATCGACGGAATCTGTCCACGGTCGGTGAGGAGTTCTCATGCGGTTTCGTCTCGTGAGCGTCGCCCTGCTGGTCGTGGGCACTTCGGCCGTGTCGGCGCCGGCGCTGGCCGCGTCCGGTCCTCCGGTGGCGCCGGCACTGGCGTCGGCCAACATGGAGGCGGTGATCAAGGCGGCGCAGATCGACCCGCGCCGGCCGGGCACGGCACTGACACCGGGCGCGAAGGCCAGCGTGCTGCTGGTCGAGCGCGCGCTGGACGCGAAGAACCTCCTCTCGCCGACCTATGTGGACGGGCACTTCGGCACGAAGACGATCGAGGCGTACGCGGCCTGGCAGCGGTCGCTGGGCTTCACCGGGCTGGACGCGTCGGGCCTGCCCGGCCGCACGTCGCTACGGACCCTGGGCGAGGACCGCTTCACGCTGACGAAGGTCCTCACGCCCGGCAGCAGGCTGACCTACCACGGCGCCACGATGAACTCCCGCACGAAGGCGATGCTGGTGGAGGCGGAGCGCCTGCTCAACCGGCGGCTGGGCATCACGCAGGGCTCGTACAACCCGGGCGGCGACCCCGACTCGGCCGGCACCCACGACGGCGGCGGTGCGCTGGACATCTCGGTGGCGGGCATGTCCTCCTCGACGCGGACCACGGTGGTCCGGCGGCTGCGCGAGGTCGGCTTCGCGGCGTGGCTGCGGACCCCGGAGCAGGGCGACTGGGGCTACCACATCCACGCGGTGGCGATCTCCGACACCGACCAGTCGCCGGCCGCGCAACACCAGGCGGGCGATTACTACCTCGGCCGCAACGGCCTGGCGAACCGGGGCCCGGACGACGGCCCGCAGGTCACGAAGGTGACGTGGGAGGAGTACCAGCGAGGGTAGCCGTCAGCTGAACGGGCTGCGCGGCCGCTCCCGCGGCTCGCCGTCGAGGATGATGTCCACCTTCTCGTTGTAGAAGCACGCGAGCCCGGTGATCTTCTGGCTCTCCGGCAGCGGCGAGCGGTAGATCCACACGACGTCCTCGTGCACGCCCTTGCCCGTGTCCAGCGTCCAGTACGACGCGGTTCCCTTGTACGGGCAGTGGGTTCGCGTGTCGGACGGTCGCAGCAGGTCGAGGCGAACGTCCGACAGCGGCACGTAGTACCGCGGCGGCAGGCTCGTCTCGAACAGGATCCGCGGCTGGTGCGAGTCGGCCACCGTCACGCCGTCGACCCGTACCTCGACGTGCCGGGAGCTGCCCAGGATGTCGACCCGCTTGTACGGGTCGCGCGGGTGGACGTAGATCGGCTCGTCCTCCTCCAGCCACTCGTCCATCGCGTCGAAGCGGATCTTCACGAGGTCGCGCAGCTCGGGGACCGGCGAGTCGAGGTAGCGGCTCGCCGCCGCCGTGACGACCCGGCCGTCCACGACCAGGTCGTACAGCGTCGCGTCGCCGCGGCTGGGGGAGTGGTCCGTGGCGCCGTTCGCCTCCAGCTTCGCGCGGACGTCGCCGAGCGGCACGTAGATCGTGGGGTAGTAGGGAATCTCCCAGACCAGGACCGGCCGGAACGTGTCGGCCACCAGGTGGCCGCCGCAGTAGGCGCGGATCCGCTTCGGGCTCGTCTCGACCTTGACCCTGCCACGTGTGTCAGCCATACGACAAAACTACTCCGGAAACAGGTCTGGACCCGAAGCGCGCTCCAGGTCCCAGGATGTGGTCCATGACTGCACAGACGAACATCTGGACGGGCCGGCGGACGCTGGGCGACGGCGAGGTCAGCGCGCTCGGCTTCGGCTGCTGGACGATCGGCGGTCCGTTCACCGACAACGAGGGGCGGCCGATCGGCTGGGGCGAGGTCGACGACGGCGAGTCGATCCGCGCGGTGCGCCGTGCCGTCGACCTCGGAGTGACGTTCTTCGACACGGCCGACGTGTACGGCGCCGGCCACAGCGAGGAGGTGCTCGGCCGCGCGCTGGCCGGTCGCCGCGACGCCGTGGTGATCGCCAGCAAGTGGGGCAACGTGTTCGACCCGGACCGAAAGGTGATGACCGGTGACGACTCCTCGCCGGCGTACCTGCGCCGGGCCCTGGAGGGCACGCTTCGGCGGCTCGGCACCGACTACCTCGACCTCTACCAGCTCCACATCGCACCGTCTATTGAGGACACCGCCGTGCTGGCCGGTGCGTGCGAGGAGCTGGTGCGCGAGGGACTCATCCGCGGCTACGGCCTGAGCACCGACGACCCGGAGCGCGCCGAGGTGTTCGCCGCCGGGGCGCACTGCGTGTCGGTACAGCACGAGCTCAGCGTCCTGCACGACATGCCATCGCTCCTCGCCATGTGCGAGCGGCACGACCTCGCGAGCATCGACCACGCCCCGCTCGCGATGGGCCTGCTCGCCCGCGCCACGACCTGGAAGCCGGCGGGCAGCGCCGACATCCGCTCCGTCCCGCAGGCGTGGATGCGGTTCTTCGACGGCGGCGTGCCCACCGCGGAGTGGGCGGCCCGCGTCGGCGCCGTCCGTGACATCCTCACCAGCGACGGCCGCACGCTCGCCCAGGGCGCGCTGGCCTGGGTGTGGGCGCGCAGCCCGCGGACCATCCCGATCCCCGGTTTCCGCACCGTCGCCCAGGCCGAGGAGAACGCGGGCGCCCTCGAGCACGGCCCGCTGCGCGCCGAGCAGCTGGCCGAGATCGCGGCGGCGCTGGCCTGACCGGACCGGCGAGTCCGGCGGCTACTGGACCGGCGAGTCCGGCGGCGGCAGGCCGACCGTGCGCTCCCGCTCGACGTCGACGACACCGGGGACGGCCGACAGCGAGGAGATTCGGTCGCTGTCGACCGTCCCGGTCACGACGCCGGCCGCGATGAGCACCTCGCCCAGCCGCAGGCCCGCGTCGCGAAGCGCGTCGACCACCGCGGGCAGGTCGGCGAGCTGGTCGTCGGCCACCGACACGATGACCGGCACACTCACGGTGCCCATTGGTTCGCTCCGCTCCTCCGCTACCCGGCACTCATGGCCGGCCGCCAACGCCCGGAAGGCGTCCTTCCGGACCTCCAGTGTCCGGAAGGCGTCCTTCCATGCTCTCCCGCTCACGGTGCCTGCACGAGACCGGCGCCCACGTCGGTCGACGGCAGCGGCAGCCGGCAGGCCGTCTGGGCGAGCCGGGCCCACAGTTCGTAGCCGCTCGCGCCGGTCGCCTGCGCGATCAGGGCCGCGATGCCGGCCACGTGCGGGGTCGCCATGCTCGTGCCCGAGATCCGGCGGTACCGCGTGGGCAGCGGCCAGCTCGAGTGCACGTCCACGCCCGGCCCGACCAGGTCCACCGAGCCGATCGCGTCGACCGTCCCGCACGAGAAGTCCGCGATCTCGCCCGACACGTCCAGCGCGCCGACGGCCAGGACCGACGGGCAGTTCGCCGGGTGCCCGACCGGCGCGACGGTGCCCTGCGCCCGCTCGCTCTCGTTGCCGGCCGCCGCGACGATCAGCGTGCCGCGGGCGAGCGCCCGGCGCGCGACCCGCTCGTAGGACCGCGAGTACGGCTGGCCCGGCTGTGTCGCCGCGCCCAGCGACATCGAGATCACCCGGCAGCCGTTGGCGATCGCCCACGAGATTCCGGAGAGGATCCCGCCGTCCGCGCCCGAGCCGCCGTCGCTCAGCACCTTTCCGGCGTGGATCTCCGCCTCGAACGCGACGCCGTACCCGGGCCCGGTCGCCGGTGTACGCGGACCGCACGACGTGCCGACGCAGTGCGTGCCGTGCCCGTGGCCGTCCTGTACCTCCTCGCCCTGGACGAACGACTTCGACGTGACGGTCCGGCGGGCGAGGTCCGGGTGTGCCAGGTCGAGCCCGGTGTCGAGCACCGCGACCCGCACGCCCGCGCCGGTCGCCGTGCTGTCCGGGGCGCGCACCGCCTGCAGGCCCCAGGTGAAGGTCGTCTCGTCCACCGCGGGCGCCGCCGGCGCGGGCGCGGCGATCGCGTGCACGAACCGCTCCGGCTCCACCAGCGCGATCGGGCCCGGCTCGCCGGCCGCCGCGGTGAGCGCGGTCAGCTGGTCCGGGTCCGCGGACACCAGCGCCACACCGAGCTCGCGCATCACCAGTCCGTCCGCGTCCCACAACGGCTGGGCGAGGCCGGCCTCGGCCGAGTCCACCGCCTGGATGCCCGCGACCCGGTTCAGCTCCCGGTGTGCGCCGGTCCAGTCGTCCTGCAGCAACACCAGGTATCTACCGGTCGTCCCGCTCGCAGCCGATGTCATGGCCGGCCACCTCTCCTCGTCGTATGCCCCAGCTGATGAATCGGCGGCTCCGGGCACGCTGTAACGGGGCTCACACCGCGGCTGCCGCTAATGTCGAACTCATGCAGAGCTGGCCATCCCGACCGGTGCCGCGCGTCCCCGGCACGCCGCGTCCGCTTCGGCTGCACGACACGGCGACGGGCGAGATTCGCCCGACCACGCCCGGCGCCACCGCGACCATGTACGTCTGCGGGATCACGCCGTACGACGCCACCCACCTCGGGCACGCCGCCACGTACCTGGCGTTCGACCTCGTGCACCGGCTGTGGCTGGATAACGGACACGAGGTCCACTACGTGCAGAACGTGACCGACGTGGACGACCCGCTCCTGGAGCGCGCCGAGCGGGACCAGGACGACTGGGTCGTGCTCGGCATGCGGGAGACCGCGCTGTTCCGGGAGGACATGGCGGCGCTGCGGGTGCTGCCGCCGCGGGACTACCTCGGCGCGGTCGAGTCGATCCCGGAGATCGTCGAGACGGTCGCGAAGCTGCTCGCCGACGGAGTGGCCTACCGGGCCGACGACAAGCGGTACCCGGACATCTACTTCGACCACAACGGGTCCGGCCGGTTCGGCTCGGTGTCGAACTACGACGAGCCGACGATGGCGCGGTACTTCGCCGAGCGCGGCGGCGATCCGGAGCGGCCCGGCAAACGGCACCCGCTGGACGCGCTGCTGTGGCGCTGCGCGCGGCCGGGCGAGCCGAGCTGGGAGTCGGAGCTGGGCGCCGGGCGGCCGGGCTGGCACGTCGAGTGCAGCGTGATCGCGCTGAACCGGCTCGGCATGACCTTCGACGTGCAGGGTGGCGGGTCCGATCTGATCTTCCCGCACCACGAGTTCAGCGCCGCGCACGCCGAGGCGCTGACCGGCGAGCACCCGTTCGCCCGGCACTACGCGCACGCCGGCATGATCGGCCTGGACGGCGAGAAGATGTCCAAGTCGCGCGGGAACCTCGTGTTCGTGTCCCGGCTGCGGGCCGACCACGTCGACATGATGGCGGTGCGGCTGGGCCTGCTGTCCGGCCACTACCGCGCCGACCGCGCGTGGACCGCCGACGTGCTCGCAGACGCCGAGGCGCGCCTCGCTCGCTGGCGCGCCGCCCTCGCCCGCGACACGGGCCCCGACGCGACCGACACGATCACCCGCCTGCGCGACCACCTGGCCGACGACCTCGACACCCCGCAGGCCCTGCGGGCGGTCGACGCCTGGGCGGACGCCGCGCTCGCCGGTGAGGGCGGTGATCACTCGGCTCCCGCACGCCTCCGGGACGCGGTCGACTCGCTGCTCGGAGTCGCCGTCTGAGGCCCGATAGGGTCCGGATCATGAACACCGTCTCGATACTGGCGGCGGCGGTCTCGGTCGCCGGCGCGGTCGTCACGGTCGGGCTCGGCGCGTATTTCGAGCACCGCAGGAACGTGTCACACCGGCGGGCTCGGCTGCGGCACCGGGCGAGCCGCTACAGCGAGACGCTGCTGCAGGCGGCCGGTTCCGTGCGGACGAGGCTGGGCAACGTGGCCCACCTCAACGAGTTCCCGCAGTTCCGTGACTCGGAGCGGTTCCGGGACTACGCGCGCTACGAGAGCCTGTACCGGATCGCGCGCTACCTGGGCGTCGTGCACATCATGGCGCAGGAGGTGCGCTTCCTGGACCTGGGCAGTCGGCGGCGAAACCGGGACCTGGTCGAACGCCTCGGGGCGGTGCGCGGCGTGCTGAGCGACTACTCCTCCGGTGACCTCCGGTTCCTGATCCTTGGCGGCGCGCAGGAGGCCATCGGTGAGCTGATGATCGACACAGCGGCCACCGGGGACGGCCCGCCGCGGTGCGTCTCGTATCCGGTGTTCCGGGAGCGCCTGGACGACGACCCGCGCTTCGCCCGGTGGATGAACCCGGTGCTGGCCGACATCGACGCGGTGATCGCGAGCCGGGAACGCTCGCCGCGGTTCGTCCCGGCGGAGAAGGCGCTCGACGAGCTGATCGAGTTCCTTGACCGACGCCGGATCTGGCAACCGTGGGACCGTCACCGCGCGGACGCGGCCGTCCCGCTGACGAGTCAGGGGTGATCGGGGCGGTGGTATAGCTCGAGCTGGATTCCGTCCGGGTCGCGAAAGGACAGCAGCGACCGGCCGTCCAGGTCCGCGATCGGCGAGTGCCGCACGCCCAGCCGCGCGAAGTGCGCCAGCCACTCGTCCAGCTCGGCGCGGCTGTCGACCACGAGGCTGAGGTGGTCGAACCCGGTCCGCCGCGGGTCGAACTCCTCGCCCGCGTTCGCGTCGTGCTGCTGGAGCTCGACGATCAGCCGGGTCGCCGGGTGGATCACCAGGACCGAGACCCAGTGCGCGCCGCGGAACTCGTCGAGCGGCTCGAAGCCCAACACCCGTCGGTACCACGACGCGCTCGCGGCAGCGTCGCGTGCCGAGAACGAGATGTGCGAGACCTTCGAGAACCCGGGCATCGCCGCCGGAGCTTAGTGCGGTGGCCGGCGGGTGAGCAGTGCCAGCGGCGTTACCACGGCGAGCAGCGCCGCCGGCAGCAGGAACCCGGCCACCGCCGACACGTGGTAGACCGGCGTGAACGCGACCGGCGACAGCGCCGCGCCGACGAACCGGAACGCCTGCACCACCGACACCGCGCCGGCCGGGTTCGAGCCCGTCCCGGTCAGCGCCAGTGCGTTCAGCCCGACCTGCAGGAACTGTGCGAAGAACCCGGCGAGCGCCCACAGCAGCGTGAGCGCCGGCAGCCACGGGACCACGCCGATCAGGGCGACCGGCACCGCGCCGGCCAACCCGCCGACGAGCGCCACCGTCCGGGCACCCGTCCGCTCGGACAGCCGGCCGACCAGGCGCGCGGTCAACATGCCGACCACGCCGAACGCGGTCAGCAGCAGCCCGCGTGCGCCCGCGCTCAGGCCGAACCCGTCGTCGGAGCGGAACGCGACCAGGAACGTCAGCCCGCCGAGGCAGCCCCAGCCGACGAGCGCCACCGCCGCCGCCCGCAGCACGTCCGGCCGCCACGCCGCCCGCAGCCGCGCCGGCTCCCGTGCCCGGCTCGGCGCCGAGGGCGGCAGCCCGATCACCGCGAGCGCCGCGGCGGCCACGGCGACGCCGACGAACGCGAGGCGCCAGGTCGCCTCCGCCGCGAGCCCGCCCAGCAGTGGTGCCGTGGTCTGCCCGGCGGCTTGCAGCGACGCGAACAGCCCGAGGGCCCGGCCGAGCCGCTCGCGCGGGGTCGTCGCCGCGATCGTGGCGAGCAGCAGCGGCGTGGTGAACGCGTTCGCCACGCCCTGCACGCCCCGGCCGGCGAGCAGTAGCGGGAACGTCGTCGACGCCGCGCACACCGCCGAGCCGGCGATCGACACGACGTACGCCCCGAGCACGCTGCGCCGCAGACCCCAACGCGCGCCGAGCGTGCCGGAGATCAGCATCAGCGTCGCGAACGGGATGAGGTAGGCGGTGATCGTCGCGGACGCGGCCGGTGCCGACACGTCGAAGTCCGCGCCCAGCTCGGGCAGCATGGCCGCGGTGACCCCGCCGCCGAACGGTCCGAGGAACCCGCCCGCGTACACGCCCGCTACCGCGAGGCGGCGGCGGTCGATCACCTAGTGTCCCGCGCCGCGGCCGCTAGGCGCCGGGACCGGTGGGCCCGCGCCCGGGCCCGCCCGGGCGGCGGCGCCGCAGGTACCGCTCGAACTCCGCGGCGATCGCGTCACCGCTGGTCTCGTTCAGCGTGGTCTCCGCGTCGCCGCGCTCCTCCAGCGCCCGCACGTAGTTGCGTACGTCCTCGTCCTCGGCGGCCATCTCGCTGACCGTCTGCTGCCACTCCTCGGCCTGGTCGGGCAGCTGGCCGAGCGGCACCTCCATGTCGAGGACCTCCTCGACCCGGTGCAGGAGCGCGAGCGTGGCCTTCGGCGACGGCGGCTGGGAGACGTAGTGCGGTACCGCGGCCCAGATGGAGATCGCCGGCACACCGGCCTGCACGCAGGCGTCCTGCAGCACGCCGACGATGCCGGTCGGGCCCTCGTAGCGGGAGCGCTCCAGCCCGAACCGGGCGGCCGACGCGGCATCGTAGGCGGTCCCGGTGACCGGCACCGGGCGGGTGTGCGGGGTGTCGGCGAGCAGCGCGCCCAGCGTCACCACCGTGGTCACCCCCAGCTGGTCGATGTGGTCGAGCAGCTCGTCGCAGAACCTCCGCCACCGCATGTTCGGCTCGATGCCGTGCACCAGGACCACGTCGCGGCTCGCGCCGGGCGGGCGGCACACGGACAGCCGGGTGGTCGGCCACTCGACCCGCCGAGTCACCCCTTCCACCAGGCGGACGGTCGGGCGGGTGACCTGGAAGTCGTAGTAGTCGTCCGGGTCGATCTCGGCCAGCGCGGTGGCCTTCCACGCGAGCTGGAGGTGCTCGATGGCGGCGCTTGCCGCGTCACCCGCGTCGTTCCAGCCTTCGAAGGCGCAGACCATGAGGGGCTCCACGAGGTCCTCCGCGGGCTCGTCGGGTTCCTCTGGTGGCGGCTGGTTCGTCGGCTGCTGGTCCGGATCGGTCACCGGGCCAGCCTACGACCCGTGCCGGGTGGCGGGGGATCGTAGGCTGGGTCGCATGC
Source organism: Actinophytocola sp. (assembly GCF_050699935.1). NCBI lineage: Bacteria > Bacillati > Actinomycetota > Actinomycetes > Pseudonocardiales > Pseudonocardiaceae > Actinophytocola > Actinophytocola sp. The sequence continues at coordinate 23,529 of NZ_JBOHGB010000034.1, read as the reverse complement.
CAGCGGACGCCGACTTCGGGCAACTCGACGGGTTCCTCGCAGCATTGACCGACCGGGTGCTCGTCGCCGACGGGGCGATGGGGACCATGCTGCAGGCGGCCGACCTCTCCCTCGACGACTTCGCCGGGCTGGAGGGCTGCAACGAGATCCTGAACGTGACCCGCCCGGACGTGGTGCGGGCCGTGCACCGGGGCTACCTGGAGGCCGGCGCGGACGCCGTCGAGACCAACACGTTCGGGGCGAACCTGGCCAACCTCGCCGAGTACGACATCGCCGAGCGGATCTTCGAGCTCGCCGAGGCCGGGGCCCGGCTGGCCCGCGAGGTCGCCGACGAGTTCGCCGAGCCCGGCCGGCCCCGGTTCGTGCTCGGCTCGGTCGGGCCCGGCACGAAGCTGCCGACGCTCGGCCACGTCACGTTCCCCACGCTGCGCGACGCCTACCTCACCGAGGTCCGCGGGCTGCTCGCCGGCGGCGTGGACGCGGTGATCGTCGAGACCTGCCAGGACGTCCTGCAGGCGAAGTCGGCGATCCTCGGCGCGAGGCGGGCGATGGCCGACGAGGGCCGGCGGGTGCCGATCATCGCCCAGGTGACCGTGGAGACCACCGGCAGCATGTTGCTCGGCACCGAGATCGGCGCCGCGCTCTCCGCGCTCGAGCCGCTCGGCGTCGATCTCATCGGGCTCAACTGCGCCACCGGCCCGGCCGAGATGAGCGAGCACCTGCGGCACCTGGCCAAGCACGCCCGCATCCCGGTCTCGGTCATGCCCAACGCCGGTCTGCCCGAGCTCGGCCCGAACGGTGCCGTCTACCCGCTGACGCCGGAGGAGCTGGCCTCCGCGCTCGCCGGGTTCGTGACCGAGTTCGGCACGCGGCTCGTCGGCGGCTGCTGCGGGACCACCGGCGAGCACGTCCGCCAGGTCGTCGAGGCCGTACGCGACGCCACACCGGCGAACCGGCGGCCGCGGAGCGAGCCCGGCGTATCGTCGCTGTACCAGCCGGTGCCGTTCGCGCAGGACGCGAGTGTGCTGATGATCGGCGAGCGGACCAACGCGAACGGCTCGAAGGCGTTCCGCGAGGCGATGCTCGAGGGCCGGTTCGAGGACTGCGTGGAGATCGCCCGCGCGCAGACCCGCGACGGCGCGCACCTGCTCGACCTGTGCGTCGACTACGTGGGCCGCGACGGCGCGGCGGACATGGCCGAGCTCGCCGGCCGGTTCGCGACGGCGTCCACGTTGCCGATCATGCTCGACTCCACCGAGCCGGACGTCCTGCGTGCCGGGCTGGAGCGGCTCGGCGGGCGGTGCGCGGTGAACTCGGTCAACTACGAGGACGGCGACGGCCCCGGGTCGCGGTTCCGGCGGACGATGGAGCTGGTGCGTGAGCACGGCGCCGCGGTCGTGGTCATGTGTATCGACGAGGAGGGCCAGGCTCGCACCGCCGACTGGAAGGTTCGGGTGGCGAGCCGGACCATCGACGACCTCGTCGGCAACTGGGGCATGCGGGTCCACGACATCATCGTCGACACGCTGACGTTCCCGATCTCCACCGGCCAGGAGGAGACCCGGCGTGACGCGGTCGAGACGATCGCGGCGATCCGTGAGCTCAAGCGGCGCTACCCGGACGTGAAGACCACGCTCGGTGTCTCGAACGTCTCCTTCGGACTCAACGCCGCCGCCCGGCAGGTGCTGAACTCGGTGTTCCTCCACGAGTGCGTGCAGGCCGGGCTCGACACCGCGATCGTGCACGCGTCGAAGATCGTGCCGATGGCGCGGGTCCCCGACGAGCACCGCAAGGTCGCCCTCGACCTCGTCCACGACCGCCGCCGCGAGGGCTACGACCCGCTGCGGAAGTTGATGGAGCTGTTCGAGGGCGCGACCGTGACCTCGGCGCGCGAGTCTCGGGCGGCCGAGCTCGCCGCGCTGCCGCTGTTCGAGCGGCTGGAGCGGCGGATCGTGGACGGCGAGCGCAACGGCCTCGACGACGACCTGGCCGCGGCGCTCACGGAGCGGCCCGCACTGGAGATCATCAACGACACGCTGCTGTCCGGCATGAAGACCGTCGGCGAGCTGTTCGGCTCGGGGGAGATGCAGCTGCCGTTCGTGCTGCAGTCGGCCGAGGTGATGAAGACCGCGGTGGCCTACCTCGAGCCACACATGGTGAAGGCCGACGATGACGGCAAGGGCCGCATCGTGCTCGCCACGGTGAAGGGCGACGTGCACGACATCGGCAAGAACCTCGTCGACATCATCCTGTCCAACAACGGCTACGACGTCGTCAACCTCGGCATCAAGCAGCCGATCACGACGATCTTGGACGCTGCCGCGGAGCAGGGCGCGGACGTGATCGGCATGTCCGGTCTCCTCGTGAAGTCCACGGTGATCATGAAGGAGAACCTGGAGGAGATGAACTCCCGCGGGGTCGCCGCCCGCTGGCCGGTGCTGCTCGGCGGCGCCGCGCTCACCCGGTCCTATGTGGAGAACGACCTCACGGACCTGTACCCGGGCGACGTCCGCTACGCCCGCGACGCCTTCGAGGGCCTGCGGCTGATGGACGGGATCATGGCCGCGAAGCGGGGCGGGGCGGTCACGCTCGACGAGGAGGCGCGGGCCAAGGCCGCCGAACGCAGGGCACGCCGCCAGCGGTCGCTGCGGATCGCCGCGCGGCGGGCCGCGGCGGAGCCCGACGAACCACTGCCCGCGCGGTCGAACGTGGCCACCGACGCGCCGCTGCCGGCGCCGCCGTTCTGGGGCCGGCAGGTCGTCAAGGGCGTGTCACTCGCGGAGTACGCGTCCATGTTGGACGAACGGGCCACGTTCCTGGGCCAGTGGGGGCTGCGCGGCGCGCGCGGCGGCTCCGGACCGTCTTATGAGGACTTGGTGGAGACCGACGGCCGGCCGCGGCTGCGGTACTGGCTGGACCGGCTGACGACGGACGGCGTTTTGGCGCACGCCGGGGTCGTGTACGGCTACTTCCCCTGCGTGGCCGACGGCGACGATCTGGTCGTGCTCGCCTCGCCGGAGCCGGACGCGGCCGAGCGCCTCCGGTTCACCTTTCCCCGGCAGCGCAAGGAGAGGCGGCTGTGCCTGGCGGACTTCTTCCGGCCGCGCCCGCTCGCGCTCGACGCCGGCGAGGTCGACGTCGTCGGGTTCACGCTCGTGACGATGGGCCAGCCGATCGCCGAGTACGCGCAGGACCTGTTCGCCGCCGACGCCTACCGGGACTACCTGGAGGTGCACGGGCTGGGCGTACAGCTCACCGAGGCGCTGGCGGAGTACTGGCACCTGCGGGTCCGCCAGGAGCTGCGGTTCGCGTCCGGCGCGGCGGTCGCGGCGGAGGACCCCGACGACGTCGAGGAGTTCTTCCGGCTGGGCTACCGGGGCGCGCGGTTCTCGCTCGGGTACGGCGCCTGCCCGAACCTGGAGGACCGGGAGAAGATCGTCGCCCTGCTCGACCCGGAGCCGATCGGCGTCAAGCTGTCCGAGGAGTTCCAGCTGCACCCCGAGCAGTCGACCGACGCGATCGTGCTTCACCACCCGGAAGCCAAGTACTTCAACACATGACGCCCGCCACCCCGGCCGCCGTCCTCTGGGACCTCGACGGCACGCTGCTGGACTCCGAGAAGCTGTGGGACATCCCGCTGTACGAGCTGACCGAGAAGCTGGGCGGTGAGTTGTCGCTGCCCACCCGGCAGGCCATGGTCGGCACGAACGTCAAGACGACCATGCACCTGCTCTACGCCGAGGTCGGCATCGCCGAGCCGAGCGCGGAGCGGCTCGCCGACGGCGCGGCGTGGCTCGACCGGCGGATGGCCGAGGTGTTGCGCGGCCCGCTGCCGTGGCGGCCCGGCGCGCGTGACGCCCTGGCCGGGGTCCGTGCGGCGGGCTTCCCGATGGCGCTCGTGACGTCCACGGAGCGGGGGCTGACCGAGATCGCCCTCGACACGATCGGCCGCGCGCTGTTCGACGTGACGGTGTGCGGCGACGAGGTCGACGGCCACAACAAGCCGCACCCGGAGCCGTACCTGCGGGCGGCCCGCCTCCTCGGCGTCGACCCGGCGTCCTGCGTGGCCGTCGAGGACTCCCCAACCGGCACGGCGTCCGCGGTTGCCGCCGGCTGCACGGTCGTCGTGGTGCCGTGCGAGGTGCCGGTGGAACCGGGGGAGCGCCGGGTGTTCCGCGACTCCCTGGAGGGTCTGGCTGCCACCGACCTCACGACCGCGATGGGCTAGTGCAGCCGCACGACCTCGGTCCTCAGCCCAGGAAACTCGTCGATCGGGCGGCCGTATCGGTGGTGGGAAGGACACGCCCGGCGGCGATCGCGCGTTCGAGATCGTCAACGGCTTCGGGCGGGGGTGAGCGTGCCGCCGTGGTCTGGGCGATACGGTCCGCGACACCCGTGCGCTCGGTGCGAAGCGGGCGATCGGCGCCGTCTCTGGTGACCACGATCGTCTCGCCGGTCTCGACGGCGGCGAGGAGGGCGGCGAAGTCTCGCGCCGCCTCAGTGGCGGTCATCGAGCGCATGACCTGAGGTTATTCGAGTGCGAGCCTGGCAATGATCGCTCGACGCGGTGATGCTCCTCCGGTTCGCGGGCGTTCGTGGCGGGATGAAAGGATCGGCCCGTGAAGACGTTCGACGAGTTGTTCGCCGAACTCCGCGAGCGGGCCGAGCTGCGGCCCGAGGGCTCCGGCACCGTCGCCGCGCTCGACGCGGGGGTGCACGCGCAGGGGAAGAAGGTGCTCGAGGAGGCCGGCGAGGTGTGGATCGCCGCCGAACACGAGTCCACCGAGCGCCTCGCCGAGGAGGTGTCCCAGCTGCTGTACCGCGTGCAGGTGCTGATGCTGGGCCGCGGCCTCAGCCTCGACGACGTGTACCGGCACCTCTGAGCCCATTTCCCGAAGTCCCATTTGGAGTGACCATGCTGCGGGTTGCCGTGCCCAACAAGGGTGCGCTGGCCGGACCGGCCGCCGAGATGCTCGCCGAGGCCGGGTATCGCGGCCGGCACGAGACGCGGGACCTCACCGTGCTCGACCCCGTCAACGACGTGGAGTTCTTCTTCCTGCGTCCCAAGGACATCCCGATCTACGTCGGCTCCGGCGAGCTGGACCTCGGGATCACCGGGCGCGACCTGGCGCTGGACTCCGGCGCGCCGGTGACCGAGCGGCTCTCCCTCGGGTTCGGCGCCTCGACGTTCCGCTACGCCGCGCCCGCGGACCACGAGTGGCGGGTCGACGACCTGGCCGGCAAGCGGCTCGCCACGTCCTACCCGCGGCTGGTGTCCGCCGACCTCGGCGCGCGCGGGATCGACGCGGAGGTCATCCGGCTGGACGGGGCGGTCGAGATCTCCGTGCAGCTGGGCGTGGCCGACGCGGTCGCCGACGTCGTCGGGTCCGGCCGGACGCTGCGGCAGCACAACCTCGTCGCGTTCGGCGATCCGATCTGCGAGTCGCAGGCCGTGCTGCTGGCCGGCGACGCCGCGGACGGCTCGCCGGCGAAGGAACAGCTGGCGGTGCGGCTGCAGGGCGTGGTGTTCGCGCAGCAGTACATGATGCTGGACTACGACTGCCCGAAGACGCTGCTCGATCGCGCGATCACGATCACTCCGGGCCTGGAGTCACCGACCGTGGCGCCGCTCGCGGACCCGGACTGGGTCGCGGTGCGGGCCATGGTTCCGCGCAACGAGGCCAACCTGGTGATGGACCGCCTGTCCGCCCTGGGCGCGAAGGCCGTGCTGGCCTCCGACATCCGCGCCTGCCGGCTCTAGTGTCGCGGGCGGACGAGCAGTGCCTGCGCGCCCCGGCCGACCGGCCCGTCGACGTCGTGCAGGACCGTGAACGCCGCGCCCACCCCGTCCGGGCCGATGGCGGTCGTGGCGTCCAGGGCGATCCACTCGCCGGCAGGTTCGCGGTAGAGGTGGACGGTCAGCTCCGAGTTGATGAACAGCCACTCGCGGGGGTCCACCCGGCTCGACACCCCGTTGCCGGAGTCGGCGACCACGAACAGTCGCTGCAGGCCGGTCGGGCGCTCGCCCGCCACCAGGTCCACGCCCTGCCGCGCCCACACCGTCGCCGGGCCCGGTTTGCCCAGGTGGCCCGCCAGTGCCCGCCACTCCATCGCGTCCAGGTAGCCGGCGCCCCAGCCCTCCGGGCGGTACATCGGCTCTCCGGCCTCCGGCGGCGGGAGCGGCTCGTCCACGCCGACCGCCACCGCTGAGGTGTCGGAGCGGATGTGCCGCCACGCGCGCGCCCGCGCCACACTGCGGCCGTCGGCGGACAGCTCCGCGCCAACCAGCTCGACCGCCCGGCCCGGACGCTCGACGCCGGCCGTCACGGTCAGCTCGGCCACCGGCACCGGGCCCAGGATCTCCACCGTGACGCGGGCCAGCAGCATCGGCGCGGCCGGCGGCAGGGCCTCGAGTGCGCGGACCAGCAGCGCGCTCGGCGGGCCGACGTGCTGGGTTCCCGGTGACCACGGGCCGGTGGCGTGCACCGTCGAGGCGAACCGGCCGTCGCCGAGTGGCTCGTAGAAGGCGTCGGTCATGCCGGGAAGCTAGCCGACGTTCACCACGAGGGCGAATCAGTCCTGGATAGACAGACGCGGTCAGTCGGCGCGGTCCAACGCGGTCTCCTCGCCGGGGTCCGGCTCGGGCCAGCCCGGGTACTCCGGTGGCGTGCCCCCGAAAGCCGGGCACCGTGCCTGATGCGCGCACCAGTCGCACAGCCGGCTCTTGTTCGGCCGGAAGTCGCCGGTCTTCCCGGCCCGCAGGATCGCCTGCCACACCGCGTCGAGGGTCCGCTCGAACCGGGTCAGCTCCGCCTCGTCCGGCGTGTAGGTGAGCGACTGGCGGTCGGCCAGGTACATCAGCCGCAGCTGGCGCGGCACCACACCGCGCAGCCGCCACAGGGCCAGCGCGTAGAACTTCATCTGGAACAATGCCTTGGCCTCGCCGATCTCCCGCGGCGCGGTGCCCGTCTTGTAGTCGACCACCCGGATCTCGCCCGTGGGCGCGACGTCGAGCCGGTCGATGTACCCGCGCAGCAGCACGCCCGAGCTCAGCTCGGTCTCCACCAGCAGCTCCCGCGCCTCGGGGTCGAGCCGGCGCGGATCCTCCAGCGTGAAGTACCCGTCGATCAGGTTCGCGGCGGACTCGAGCCAACCGGTCAGGACCGCCTCGTCGTCGAACAGCTCCGCGAGCTCCGGCCGCTCCTCCCGCAGCCGCTGCCACACCGGCGCCAGCAGCGCGTGCGCCCGGTCCGGAACCCGATCGGCGGCCGGCAGGCCGAACAGCTCCTCGAGCACCGCGTGCACCACGATCCCGCGCACCTGCGCCGGCGACGGGGTCTCCGGCAGCCGGTCGACCGCACGGAACCGGTAGAGCAGCGGGCACTGCTTGAAGTCCCCGGCACGCGACGGCGACAGCGCGGGTCTCCGCGGCGCCGGGACGTCGGCGGCGGCGGGGAGCGCGGCGATCTCGGTCATGGCACGAACCCTAGGCGACGGCACCGACACTCCGGGGGCCTTCGGCTCGCGTGTCGAAGGCCCCCGATCGGGGGCGTGGTCATCACGACCGCCCCACACCCGTCACCACTACCCTGCAATGGTGAGCACGACCTGGACGTCGGACCGGGACGGCGGCCTGCTGCTGTTCCGGTTCCGTGGCGTGCCCGTGCTCCTCTCGCCGTCCTGGTGGATCGGCTCGGTCGCCGTCATCGTGCTCTACGCGCCGCTGGTCAACCGGTTCCTGCCGGAGGCGACCGCGGTGGTCTCGATCCTGCTCGCGGCCGCGTTCGCGATCCTGCTCGGCGCGTCCGTGCTGGCCCACGAGCTCGGCCACTGCGTCGTCGCGCTGCGCCTCGGGATCCCGGTCCGGCGGTTGCGGCTGTTCCTGCTGGGCGGGCTCGCCGAGATCACCCGTACCCCCCGAAGACCCGCGCACGAGGGTGTGATCGCCGCGGCGGGCCCGGCCGTGTCGGCCGTGCTCGCCGGGTTGTGCGGGTTCGTGTTGGTGTTCATGCCGGCCGAGGGGCCGGTGTGGCTGCTGGTTCTCGAGTGCGCGGTGGCCAACGTCGCGGTCGCCGTGTTCAACCTGTTGCCCGGACTGCCGTTGGACGGCGGGCGGATGCTTCGGGCCGGCGTGTGGGCGGTGTTCGGCGAGCGCGGGACCGGTACGCGGGCCGCCGTGGTCGGTGGCTGGTTGGTCGCCGGGCTGCTGATGCTGTGGGCGCTGTGGGGGCTCGCCACCGACAGCCCGGACCGCTGGCTGCGGCTGGGCGTGTGCGCGCTGACCGCATGGTTCGTCGCGTCCGGCGCGCGCGGCGAGCTGGCCGCCGACCAGCGCCGGAGCTGGCCCGAGGGCCTCGTGCTCGCCGACCTCACCCGGCCGATCCTGCAGCTGCCCGCGGAGAGCCCGGTCGCCGACGCGCTCGCCGCCGCGGCCGGTCGCGGTGTGGTGCTGGTTCGTGCGGACGGGGTGGCCGCCGGACTGCTCGACCCGTACGCCGCGGAGCGGCTGGCTGAGCGGAACCCGATGGCACCCGCCGAGCAGGCCGCCGAGCCGATCCGGCCGGAGTCCGTGCTCCTGGACTCCGAGCCGGGGGAGGACATCGTCGAGCGTGTGCAGGAGACCGCCGCGTGGCAGTTCCTGGTGGTCGACCACGACGGCCGGCCGGCGGGCGTGCTGCGGCGGGAGGACCTGCGGGCCGGCCTGACCGGGCACCACTGAGACACCGCCGAGACACGCCTGAAGCGCGGCGGTCCGGAGGTCAGGTCGTCGGGATCGGGTTCGGCGGCACCTCGCTGTTCGCCGGGCCGTCCTCGCCACCGCCGTCCTCGCTGCCGCCGTCCTGACCGCCGCCGTCCTCCTCGCCGGCGTAGAGGCCGCAGACCTGCCAGCCGTCGCCCTGCTGGGCGACCGTCATCTTCTTGGTCTCCTCGTTGTTGTCGTCCTCGACCTCGATGAGGACCAGCGTGAACGTGCCGCCGTCGGACGTGGACTCGTAGTCCCTCATCTCGATCCGGACCTCTTCGACGTCGGGCGAGGACTCGGCGCTCTCCTCCGCGTCCGCCTGCGCGTCGCGAAGCGAGCCTTCCAGCTCCGTGAAGTCCTCGGCGCAGGCTAGCGGCTTCAGCGCCGAGAGGTCGACGTCCGCCAGATCGGTGTTGAGCGCCTTCTCGAACTCCCGCACGTAGGACTCGGCCGTGGAGCGGGCGTCCCCGGCGCCATCGCCGCCCGACCCGCCACCGCCGTCGTCGTCGCGGTTGAGCAGGAAGTACGCGGCGACACCCCCGCCGCCGACGACGAGGATCGCCACGATGATCAGGCTGGCGATCAGACCCTTCCTCGGCTTTGCCGGCGGCGGACCGGCCGGGAAGCCCCCGTGCGGACCGGCTGGGAAGCCCCCGTGCGGACCAGGCGGGAAGCCACCGGGCATCCCCGGCGGCTGCTGGTAGGGGTCTTGCGGGTACGGACCTCGTGGCTGCTGCGGATCGAACGGCCCGGGCGGCGGACCGGGCGGTTGCGGCGGGTAGGACATGGCTCCCCCGACGGTCGGGTGCGCTGGACGACGTGAGGCTATCCGTTGGAGCACCGCCGTACGGGCACCTTCGTGTTGTCTGCGACGATCAACCGGACTCGGTCGAAGGGAGCAGGGTGGCGGAGGTCAGGGCGAGCGGGCCGTTCCGGGTGGGGGATCGGGTGCAGCTCACCGATCCGAAGGGCAGGCACTACACCCTCGTGCTGACCCCGGGCGGGCAGTACCACACGCACCGCGGCGCGGTGTCCCACGACGAGGTCATCGGCAAGCCGGAGGGCTCGCTGGTCACGTCGGCCGGCGGTACGGCCTACCTCGCGCTGCGCCCGCTGCTGGCCGACTACGTGCTGTCGATGCCGCGCGGCGCGCAGGTGATCTACCCCAAGGACGCCAGCCAGATCATCATGTGGGGCGACATCTTCCCCGGTGCCCGCGTGCTCGAGGCCGGCGCCGGCTCCGGTGCGCTGACGTGCTCATTGCTACGGGCCGTCGGACCCGAGGGCCGGGTGACCTCCTACGAGGTCCGCGCCGACCACGCCGAGCACGCCGAGCGGAACGTGACCGCGTTCTTCGGCGAGCGGCCGGACAACTGGGACCTGCGGGTGCGCGACCTCGCCGAGCACGGCGCCGACGGTTCCGGCGAGTCCGGTGAGTCCGGTGAGGCGGACCGGATGATCCTGGACATGCTCGCGCCGTGGGAGATGCTGCCCGTCGCGGCGCGCAGCGTGATCCCCGGTGGCGTGCTCGTGGTCTACGTCGCGACGACGACCCAGCTGTCCAAGGTCACCGAGGGGCTGCGCGAGCGGCAGTGCTGGACCGAGCCGCAGGCCTGGGAGACGCTGATGCGCCCGTGGCACGTGGTCGGTCTGGCCGTACGGCCCGAGCATCGCATGGTGGCGCACACGGCGTTCGTGCTGACCGCCCGGCGCCTGGCCGAGGGCGTCGTGACGCCCCGGCCGCAGCGCCGGGCTCAGCGCGCCTGATCCGTCACAGCACGCACCACCGGCCGTCGCGCCGCTCCATCGGCACCGGCACGACCGTCGGCTCGCTGCCCGCGATCGACAGCTCGATCTGCGCGGTCGCCTTGTCGCCGGTGATCTGGGGGTTCTCCGCCAGCCGGGCGGTTGCCCGGGGCGGGAAGCTGTCGACCGAGCCGACCGTGCTCGGGTCGCAGCTCAGCTTCCTCATCGTGTCGACGTCTCGCGTGTTGATCGCGGTCGTGGCCTGCTCGGCGGTCTCGCGGGCGGCCGCCACGTTCTCGTTGGCCGGCGGGGGCGGGGCCGCCGCTGAGGTCGGCCGCGAGGCGGGCGGCTCGGACGGCGGGGGTGTCGAGGAGGGCGTGTCGGGCGGCGGGGTCCCGGTGATCGTCGGCTGCGACGGGTTGCCCGCGACGTCCTCGTCGCCGGACGCCGCCACCAGGTAGATCCCGACGCCGATGGCCGCGAGCACGACCACCGCCGCGGCGACGATCATGAGCGACGTCCGCCGCCCTGCCTTGTCCTGCGGTGTCTCGTCCCGAGCCTCGGGCGGTGTCTCGTCCGGTGTCTCGGATGATGTCTCGTCCGGTGTCTCGTCCGGCTTCCCCGGCGGTAAGTCGTCGTTCATGACGTCGCCCTCAGATCGCCACGCACCAGCGGTCCTCCCGGTTCTCCAACAACAACGCGGTCTCGCCGTCGCCGACCCGCAGCTGCGCGGTTCCGACGGCTCCTTCCAGCACCTCGACCTCGACCAGCCGGACCTCGCGGCCCTCGGTGACCGAGAACAGCGTGCCCGCGTTCTCGCGTTCGCAGGTCAGGTCGGTCGCCGCGGCCTCGTCCCGGCCGTTCACCGCGTCAACGTAGTCACGTGCGGTCGACTCCAGCTCATCGGTGCTCACCCGGCCCGGTTCGGCCGTCGAGTCCGTACCGCCGCCCGGCCGCGAGTCGGTGCCCTCCGGCGCGGTCGGGTCCGCCGGTGCGGTTGGTCCCGGTCGCGGCTCCCCGGCCTCGGGATCGGGATCGGGCCGGAAGAACAGGAGGTACACGCCGAGGCCGAGGACACCGAGCACCAGCGACGCGGCCAGCAGCAGGACGGCGATCATGCCGGCCCGCCGCAGGAGTGGCCGGTCGGTGATCAGGCGGCCTCCCCCTCACCGCAGAAGCGCCACTCGCCGTCCTCCTCGACGATCTTGATGAAGATGGTCGGCCGCTCGGTGGTGCCGGCCTGGGACAGCTCGAGGTCGATGTCAGCCGTCGCCGTGTTGCCGTTGACCTTCGGCTCGCCGCTCGCCGTGGCGGTGATCTCGTACGGCGCCAGGGTCTGCTCCAGGCTGGAGGTGTCCGTGCCGTACTGGCTCTTGTAGGCCGCGCAGGCGCTGTCCACGACGTCGCGGAAACTCTTGTTCTCGTACGCCTGCATGTACGCGTCGCGCACGTCGTCGGGGGAGTTGGTCGCGCCGTTCTGATCGTCGGGCGGCTTGTCCCCGGAGGTCGGCGCGGAGGTCTGGTCGGAGGTCTGGTCGGAGTCCGCGGTGGTGGTCTTGTCTTCCTTGGTCAGCACGTAGATCGCGACGCCGCCGCCACCGAGGACGAGCAGCACGATCAGCACGATCGCGATGATCATGCCGGTGTTGCGCTTCTTGGGCGGCGGCGGCGGTGGAGGCGGGCCGTAGCTGCCGAGGCCCTGGTAGGAGGATTGGCCGCCGTAGGGCGGGGTCTGCGGGGGCGGTTGTTGGCCGTACGGGTCCTGCCCGTAGGGACCCGGCTGCTGCGGTGGATAGGTCATGTGGGCCCGGACTCCTTCGAGACGTGTTGCCAACACAAAAGCTAGACGGAGCCGTCGAACGACCCGTTCCCCCGGAAACCATCGTATGGCCCCGAAAAGCGTGATCGCCGCCGGGCTGGGCCCGGCGGCGACCGTCATCGAGCGGCGCGGCGTCAGCTCACGGCCCCGATCCGCCTCCACCGCCCGCGGGCTGGAAGTCCTTGAGGCACCAGCCGCTCTCGTCCGCCATGACCAGGTCCGCCGTCGTGTTCAGCGAGCTCTCCGGCAGCCCCTCCGGCAGGTCGCCGCTGAACGAGATCTTGACGTCTGCACGAGCCTCGCTGCCGCTCTCCTCGACCGAGCCGAGCTCGAACTTGATCTCCACACCACCGGGGAGCTGCCCTTCGAAGTCGCCGGCGTCGACCGAGCCGGACTTGGCCGACTCACAGGCAAGATCGTCGAGAGTCTGGGCGTCCTTGTTGTTGAGGGCCTCGACCGCCGACTCGGCAAGGTCTTGCGGACTGCCGCTCGACCCGCTCGTCAGCACGAAGATGAGCACGACCGCGACCGCCACCACGACCGCGCCGCCGCCGGCCAGAATCCACGGCATCTTGCTCTTTTTTTGCGGACCGTAACCGTAACCACCCGGCTGGCCGTATGGCGCGGACTGTCCATATTGCGCCGGTTGGCCGAACGCTCCGGGTTGCTGCGGCTGCGGTCCGGACTGGGGGAAACCGCCCTGCGGCGGGTAGCCTCCCTGCTGCGGGTAACCACCCTGCTGCGGATAGCCACCAGGCGGCTGACCAGGGCCGGGCTGGCCTCCATAGCCCGGCTGCCCTCCCCAGGGGCCTGGCTGCTGCGGCGGTTGCGACATCGAACATCTCCTTCATCGTGGCGGTCTCGGCGCCAAGTCTGGTGTGGACGTCTGCCTCGTCTGGGTGAGCGTCGTACCTGACGCACCGTAGCGGGTGGGTGGTTCCATCACTCGCTGAGATGGCGCAATCTACCGGCGGCCACGTCGGTTTCCGCGAAGTGACGCGACAGTTCCGAGATGTGGATGCTCTTTTCTTGTCGGTATGCACCGGTACCGTGGTCGGTAAGAGAATTTAGCGGGAGGAGGTGCCGACATGCAGCACGATCGTCCCGGTGGTCGGCCTGAGGAGGCCGACGAGCACGGCGCTGGACTTGAGCCGGGCTCCGGGCATGAGCCGTCGGAGACCGCCCAGATCCGGTTCCTCGAGGAGGAAGTAGCGCTGCTGCGCCGGAAGCTGACGGACTCGCCTCGGCATGCCCGGCTGCTCGAGCAACGGCTCGCCGAGGCCTCGGAGCGGGTCAGCCAGCTGACCGAGCGCAACGCCAAGCTAGTGGAGACGCTGCGCGAGGCGCGCAGCCAGCTGCTCGCCCTGCGCGAGGAAGTGGATCGACTGGCCCAGCCGCCCAGCGGGTACGGCGTGTTCCTGGCGGGGCACGAGGACGGCACCGTCGACGTGTTCACCGCGGGCCGAAAGATGCGGGTCGCGGCGTCGCCCGCGGTCGAGGTGGACCAGTTACGCCGAGGCCAGTCGGTGCGGTTGAACGAGGCGCTGACGATCGTCGAGGCGGGTGAGTTCGAGCGTATCGGCGAGGTGTCGACGCTGCGCGAGCTGCTCGCCGAGGCGGAGCAGGACGCGCTGCCACAGCGTGCGCTGGTCGTCGGGCACGCCGACGAGGAGCGCGTGGTGTGGCTGGCCGATCCGCTGCGGGATGCCACGCTCAAGCCGGGCGACTCGCTGCTGGTCGATACGAAGTCGGGCTATGCCTACGAGCGGGTGCCCAAGGCCGAGGTCGAGGACCTGGTGCTGGAGGAGGTGCCGGACGTCGACTACGCGTCGATCGGCGGCCTGTTCCGGCAGATCGAGCAGATCCGCGACGCGGTCGAGCTGCCGTTCCTGCATGCCGAGCTGTTCCACGAGTACGAGCTGCGGCCGCCGAAGGGCGTCCTGCTGTACGGCCCGCCGGGCTGTGGCAAGACGCTCATCGCGAAGGCGGTGGCCAACTCGCTGGCCAAGCAGGTGGCGGCCATCCGGGGCGACGGCAACGCGTCCGAGGCGAAGTCGTACTTCCTCAACATCAAGGGCCCGGAGCTGCTGAACAAGTTCGTGGGCGAGACCGAGCGGCACATCCGGCTGATCTTCCAGCGTGCGCGGGAGAAGGCGTCGGAGGGAACCCCGGTCATCGTGTTCTTCGACGAGATGGACTCGATCTTCCGCACCCGAGGAAGCGGTGTGTCCTCGGATGTGGAGACCACGATCGTGCCTCAGTTGCTCAGTGAGATCGACGGTGTCGAGGGCCTCGAGAACGTGATCGTGATCGGTGCCTCCAACCGCGAGGACATGATCGACCCGGCGATCCTGCGCCCGGGCCGGCTCGACGTCAAGATCAAGATCGAGCGGCCGGACGCGGAGGCGGCGAAGGACATCTTCTCCAAGTACCTGACCGAGCGGCTGCCGATCCACGCCGAGGACCTCGCCGAGTTCGGCGGCGATCCCAAGGCGTGCATCGAGGCGATGATCCAGCACACGGTCGAGCGGATGTACGAGGAGACCGAGGATAACCGGTTCCTCGAGGTGACCTACGCCAACGGCGACAAGGAGGTGCTCTACTTCCGCGACTTCAACTCCGGCGCCATGATCCAGAACATCGTGGACCGGGCGAAGAAGGCGGCGATCAAGTCGGTGCTGGAGACCAAGCAGCCCGGCCTGCGCGTACAGCACCTGCTGGACGCGATCGTCGACGAGTTCGCGGAGAACGAGGACCTGCCCAACACCACCAACCCGGACGACTGGGCGCGGATCTCCGGCAAGAAGGGCGAGCGGATCGTCTACATCCGCACGCTCGTCACCGGCAAGAACCAGGAGTCCGGCCGGGCGATCGACACGGCGACGAACACGGGCCAGTACCTGTAGTTTCGCCGCATGGCAGGCCGCACGACGCAGAGGGCGGCGGGCACCAGCCGGCTTGGGCTGGGACTCGCCGCCCTCGGCCGTCCGGCCTACATCAACGTCGGCCGCGGCGAGCTGCCGGCGGACCGCTCTGTCGACGCGATGCGCGCGGCGTCCTGGCGGGTGCTCGACGACGCGTACGCGGCTGGCGTGCGCTGGGTCGACGTGGCCCGTTCGTATGGCCGTGCGGAGGAGTTCCTGGCCGACTGGCTCGCCGCGCGGGAACCGGCCGGCCTGACCGTGTCCAGCAAGTGGGGTTACGCGTACGTGGGCGACTGGCGGCTCGACGCGCCGGTGCACGAGGTGAAGGAGCACTCGCTGGCCCGGTTCACCGCGCAGTGGGCGCAGACCTCGGCGCTGCTCGGCCCGGCGCTGTCGCTGTACCAGGTGCACTCGCTCACCGCGGACAGCCCGCTGTTCGACGACCTCGCCCTGCAGGACGCGCTCACGGCGCTGCCCGTCCGCGTCGGCTTCTCCACGTCGGGCCCGCGGCAGGCGGAGACCGTACGGAGGGCCCTCGCCCTGGAGCGGCACGGGTCACCGGTGTTCACGGCCGTCCAGTCGACGTGGAACGTGCTGGAGCCGTCCGTGGGGGAGGCACTCGCCGAGGCACACGCGGCTGGCGCGCACGTGCTGGTCAAGGAGGCGCTGGCGAACGGCCGGCTCGCGGTCTCGCCACCGGCCCGGGTCGCCGGGCTGGCCGCCGCGCACGGGGTGGGCCCGGACGCCGTGGCGCTCGCCGCCGTGCTGGCGCGGCCGTGGGCGGACACGGTGCTGCTCGGCCCGGCGGGTCCGGGGCAGCTGCGGAGCAACCTCGCGGCGCTGCGGGTGCCCGAGGCGGGGGACCTCGGGGAGCTGGCCGTCGAGCCGGAGACCTACTGGCGGGATCGGGCCGCCCTTGCCTGGTCCTGATCCGGATCCCCGTAGGCTGGGGACATGCGCCGGATCATGGGCACCGAGGTCGAGTACGGCATCGCCGTACCCGGAGATGCCACCGCCAACCCGGTACTGACCTCCACCCAGGTCGTGCTGGCCTACGCCGCCGCCGCGGACATCCCGCGGGCGCGGCGCGCGAGGTGGGACTACGAGGTCGAGTCGCCGCTGCGTGACGCGCGCGGCTTCGACCTCGGCGCGCCCGGCATGCCGCCCGCCGACCCCGAGGTGGAGGACCTGGGCGCGGCCAACGTCATCCTCACCAACGGGGCCCGCCTCTACGTCGACCACGCGCACCCGGAGTACTCCGCGCCCGAGGTCACCAACGCCCGCGACGCCGTCGTCTGGGACAAGGCGGGGGAGCGGGTCATGGAGGAGGCCGCCATGCGCGCGGCCACCGTGCCGGGCCAGCCGCGCCTGCAGCTCTACAAGAACAACGTGGACGGCAAGGGCGCGAGCTACGGGACCCACGAGAACTACCTGATGGCCCGCAGCACCCCGTTCACCGCGGTGATCGCCGGCCTCACCCCGTTCTTCGCCTCCCGCCAGGTCGTCTGCGGCTCCGGCCGGGTCGGCCTCGGCGTGGCCGGCGAGGAGGCCGGCTTCCAGCTGTCCCAGCGCGCCGACTACATCGAGGTCGAGGTGGGCCTCGAGACGACCCTCAAGCGCGGCATCATCAACACCCGCGACGAGCCGCACGCCGACGCCGACAAGTACCGCCGCCTGCACGTGATCATCGGCGACGCGAACCTCGCGGAGACGTCCACGTACCTCAAGGTCGGCACCACCGCGCTGGTCCTCGACATGATCGAGAGCGGCCTGCGCTTCGACCACCTCAAGCTGGCCGACCCGGTCCGCGCGGTGCACACCCTGAGCCACGACCCGAGCCTGAAGGCGACCGTCGAGCTGACCGACGGGCGCAAGTTCACCGGCCTGGACATCCAGCAGGCCTATCACGAGCTCGTCTCCGAGAACCTGGACCGCACCGAGCAGGACGCGGTCTCCATGAACGTGCTCAGCACGTGGGGCGAGATTCTCGACGCGCTGGCCCGCGACCCGATGGAGTGCGCCGACCGGCTCGACTGGCCGGCGAAGCTGCGGCTGCTGGAGGGTTACCGCGCGCGGGACGCCCTCGGCTGGTCCGCGCCCCGCCTGCACCTGGTCGACCTGCAGTACTCCGACGTCCGGATGGCCAACGGCCTCTACAACCGCCTGGTCACCCGCGGCTCGATGAAGCGCCTGGTCACCGAGGAGGAGGTGACCTCGGCAATCACCACCCCGCCGCTGGACACGCGGGCGTTCTTCCGCGGTCGCTGCCTGGAGCGCTACCCGACCGCGATCGCCGCGGCCTCGTGGGACTCGGTTATCTTCGACCTCGGCCGCGAGTCGCTCGTCCGAATCCCGACGCTGGAGCCGCTGCGCGGCACCAAGGCGCACGTCGGCGAGCTGCTGGAGGCATCGGCGACGGCCGAGGAGCTGGTCGACGCGCTGACCGGCGGTTCCCGGCGCTGACGGGCGGCCGCGCGGTCTGATACGACTGTCCCATGGGTGGGGCCACCCGAACCTGGGACGTGGTGGTCGTCGGCGCCGGCCTGGCCGGGCTGACGGCGGCGAGCGTGCTGCGCCGCGCGGGCCGGGACGTGCTGGTCCTCGAGGCCCGCGACGAGGTCGGCGGTCGTACCCGGTCCCGCACGGTGGACGGCGGTGTCACCGACTTCGGCGGGGAGTGGGTCGGCTGGGCGCACCGCGGCATGCGGCGGCTCGTCGGCGAGCTCGGCCTCGACCTCGAACCGGCGGGCATGCTCGGCGCACCGGTGCTGTGGCGCCTGCCCTGCGGCGAGACCGGCGGCCGGCTGCCCCCGGTGCGCGTCTGGCGTGACCTGCTCCGCGTGCATGCCCGAGCGGCGCGCGACGGCCACGGCATCCATCCGGACGCGCCGTGGCGGGCCCGCTGGGCGGACGAGCTCGACGCCTGGTCGGTGGCCGACTGGCTCGACGAGCTCGACCTCGGCGCGGACAGCAGGTACCTGGTCGAACGGGTCCTGGGCGCGCTGGTGTGCGCGTCGCCGGACACGGTGTCGCTGCTGCACCTGCTGTGGCTGGCGCGCCTGGCCGGCGGCCCACTGCGCAGCCTGCACACGACCTTCCAGTGGCGGATCGCGCAGGGCGCCCAGGAGGTCGCGGTCCGGCTGGCGGCCGCGCTCGGCGGTGCGGTGCGGCTCGACTCGTTCGTGTCGGGTGTCGCGCAGGACGGCGGCCTCGACGGCGTCACGGTCTACACCGTCGACCGGACGTACCGGGCCCGGCGGGCTGTCGTCGCGGTGCCGGTCAGCCGGCTCGCGACCGTCGACTTCGATCCACCGCTGCCGGCCGGCCAGCGTGCGCTGTCCGGGCTGCGCGTCGGCGCGGGCACCAAGGCGGTCGCGACGCTGCCCGCGGGGCATCCGGTCCGGCACCGCACGGTCGTCGGCGGCGACGTGTTGTGGGGCGCCTGGCGCCGCGGTGACCGGGTCACCGGCTTCGTGCCGGCGGTGGCCGGGGCGATGCCGGACGACGTGCTGCTCGCGGACCTGGCGGTTGCCTTCCGCACTCGGCCGGAGCTGCTGCGGTCGGCACAGGTGTTCCGTTGGGCGGAACAGGAGCACGTCCTCGGCTGCGACGTGGCGTTCGCGCCCGGCGAGGTGTGCCGGCTCGGTCCCGTCCTCGCCCGGCCGCACGGCCTGGTCCGCTTCGCCGGTGCGGAACGCAGCGGCTGGCCGAACAACATGGAGGGCGCGGTCCGCGGCGGGGAGCGCGCGGCTCGGGAGACGCTCGCGGAGATGTGACCCGTTCACCGAGAGCGAATCGCGATCATCGCTCGGATGGTCCGCGACTATGTCGGTCCCGGTCGGTAGCCTGGTAGGCAGACACTATCCGGGAGGCGAAATGGCCCAGGAGCAGACGCAGCGGCAAGGCGGCGGTGACGGCGACGAGGATGTCGACGGTGGCGCCCCGGCCGGTCAGGAGCGCCGAGAGAAGCTCGGCGAGGACGTCGACACCATCCTCGACGAGATCGATGACGTGCTCGAGGAGAATGCCGAGGACTTCGTCCGCGCGTATGTCCAAAAGGGTGGCGAGTAGTTTCGTCCCGGCACCCCCGTCGGTCTCGTAACCAGGAACGAAAGCAGGCATGGAACACACTCCGTCCCGCGCCACGGCCGGCGCATCACTTCCGGCTGCCTACCTGACGGCCGAAACGTCCTCGTTCACCGACTTCCTGCGTGCGCAGGCGCCCCATCTGCTGCCGGGGCACGCGTGGCACCAGAACGAGCCCGTCCAGGCGCGCCGGAACGCCGCGGACCTGACCCCCGCCCCGCCGCACGGCACGACGATCGTCGCGGTCACCTTCGACGGCGGCGTGCTCATCGCGGGTGACCGCCGGGCGACCTCGGGCAACCTGATCTCCCAGCGCGACATGGAGAAGGTGTTCGTCGCCGACGACTACTCCGCGGTCGGCGTCGCCGGCACCGCGGGCCTCGCGCTCGACCTGGTCCGGCTCTACGCGCTGGAGCTGTCCCACTACGAGAAGATCGAGGGCGTCTCGCTGTCCCTGGACGGCAAGACGAACAAGCTGGCCACGCTGGTCCGCGGCAACCTCGAGGTGGCCATGGCGGGCCTCGCGGTGCTGCCGCTGTTCGTCGGCTTCGACACGGCGGCCGACGACCCGTCCACGGCCGGGCGGATCGTGTCGTTCGACGTGGTCGGCGGCCGGTACGAGGAGCGGGCGGGCTTCCACTCGGTCGGCTCCGGCTCGCTGTTCGCTCGCTCGGCGCTCAAGAAGCTCTACGACCCGGGCAGCGACGTGCAGACGGCCGTCCGGCACGCGGTGGAGGCGCTGTACGACGCCGCGGACGACGACTCGGCCACCGGCGGCCCCGACCTGGCCCGCAAGATCTACCCGAGCATCATCACGATCACCGGCACCGACGGCGCGGTCCACGTGCCCGACGAGGAGGCCGCCGCGGTGGCCGAGACCGTCGTGACAGACCGCGCCAGCCACCCCCGCGGCTGATCCGAACCACCGACCGAGACGTTTCCACCGAGACATTTCCACCGAGACACTTCGAACCCACGAGGAGCCACCGCCGTGACCATGCCGCTGTACGCCTCGCCCGAGCAGTTGATGCGGGACCGCTCGGAGTACGCCCGCAAGGGCATCGCGCGGGGCCGCAGTGTGGTCGCGCTCAAGTACTCCGGCGGTGTGCTGTTCGTGGCCGAGAACCCGTCGAACACCCTGCACAAGGTCTCCGAGATCTACCACCGCATCGGGTTCGCGGCCGCGGGCCGGTTCTCCGAGTACGAGAGCCTGCGCCGCGGCGGCATCCGGCACGTCGACCTGTGGGGCTACGCCAACGACCCGCAGGACGTGTCGGCCCGACAGCTCGCCAACGTCTACGCCCAGACGCTCGCGTCGATCTTCACCGACCAGCTCAAGCCGTTCGAGGTGGAGATCTGCGTGGCCGAGGTGGGTGCCACGCCGGAGACCGACCAGCTCTACCGGCTGACCTACGACGGCTCGATCGTCGACGAGCCGCACTACCTGGTGATGGGCGGCCAGACCGAGCCGATCCTGAACACGATGAAGGACGCCTACCAGGAGGGCATGTCGTTGCAGGACGCGGTCGCGTTCGCGATGAGCGCGCTGTCCTCGGGCACCACCGGCAACGGCGACAACGGCATCCGCAAGGTCGAGATCGCGGTCCTGGAGCGGTCCCGCCCGCGGCGGGCGTTCCGGCGCATCGAGGGTGCCGCGCTCGCCGCGGTGCTCCCGTCCGGCGAGGAGCCCGACAAGACGCCGGACGAGAAGCCCGAGAGCGGGCCGGCGGACTCCGCGTCCGGGGACGACGCCAAGGGCGACTCGGACAAGAGCTGATCATCGTGCACGGAGAGTCCCGGTCGATGACGCGTTCATCTCAGCTCGGGCGGCCCGAGCACCGTCGGGCTCGCAACGCCTAGGCTAAGAGGATGCAGCGGCGGATCTTCGGTATCGAAACCGAGTTCGGCGTGACCTGTACGTTTCACGGGCAGCGCAGGCTGAGCCCGGACGAGGTCGCGCGGTACCTGTTTCGGCGGGTGGTGTCCTGGGGCCGGTCGTCGAACGTGTTCCTGCGCAACGGCTCACGCCTCTACCTCGATGTCGGCTCGCACCCCGAGTACGCCACCGCGGAGTGCGACGACCTCGTGCAGCTGGTCACGCACGACAAGGCGGGTGAGCGGATCCTCGAGGACCTGCTCGTCGACGCCGAGCGCCGGCTCGCCGACGAGGGCATCGGCGGCGACATCTTCCTGTTCAAGAACAACACCGACTCGGCCGGCAACTCCTACGGCTGCCACGAGAACTACCTGGTGACGCGGGCGGGGGAGTTCTCCCGGATCGCCGACGTGCTGCTGCCGTTCCTGGTCACCCGTCAGCTGGTCTGCGGAGCCGGCAAGGTTCTGCAGACCCCGCGTGGCGCGGTGTACTGCCTCTCGCAGCGTGCCGAGCACATCTGGGAGGGAGTCTCCTCGGCGACCACCCGGTCGCGTCCGATCATCAACACCCGCGACGAGCCGCACGCCGACGCCGAGCGCTACCGCCGCCTGCACGTGATCGTCGGCGACTCGAACATGGCCGAGGCCACGACGCTGCTGAAGGTCGGCAGCGCGAACCTGGTGCTCGAGATGATCGAAGACGGCGTCCAGTTCCGGGACTTCAGCCTGGACAACCCGATCCGCGCGATCCGCGAGATCAGCCACGACCTGACCGGCCGCCGGCTGGTCCGGCTGGCGGGCGGTCGCGAGGCGTCGGCGCTGGACATCCAGCGCGAGTACTACGCCCGCGCGGTCGAGCACGTCGCCAAGCGCTCGCCAGACCCGGTCGCCGACCGCGTCATCGAGCTGTGGGGTCGCACGCTGGACGCGGTGGAGCAGCAGGACCTGACCCGCATCGACCGCGAGATCGACTGGGCCGTGAAGCACCGGCTGGTCGAGCGGTACCGCGCGAAGCACGGCCTGGAGCTGTCGAGCCCGCGGATCGCGCAGCTGGACCTGGCGTACCACGACATCCGCCGGGGGCGCGGCATCTTCGATCTGTTGCAGCGCAAGGATCTCGTGGCCCGGGTGACCGAGGACGGCGAGATCGAGGCCGCGAAGGACACCCCGCCGCAGACCACCCGAGCCAAGCTGCGCGGCGACTTCATCGCGGCGGCACAGCAGGCGGGCCGCGACTTCACGGTCGACTGGGTGCACCTGAAGCTGAACGACCAGGCCCAGCGCACGGTCCTGTGCAAGGACCCGTTCCGAGCGGTCGACGAGCGCGTGGAACGCCTGATCGCCTCCCTCTGAGCCCGTCCTTCGGCGCTGTTCGCCCGGTGGTGGTGCCGGATTGTCTCGATTGGACAGAGTGTCTCGATTGGACAGAGTGTCTCCGGGCGCGGACATGGGAGAACGCCGCGCCCGGAGCATCGGCCTTCCGGGCGCGGCGTCGGGGAGCCGCTAGACCTTCGTCAGCTCCCGCTCCGGTTCGGCGCCGCCCTCCCTCAGCCCGACCCGGCCGTGCACCCGCCGCAGGAACGCCGGTGCCCACCACGCGCCCCGGCCGAGCACCCGCATGCCGACCGGCACCAGGACCCCGCGGATCAGCGTGGCGTCGATGAGGATCGCGAGCCCCGAGCCGATGCCGAACATCTGGATGAAGCTGACCCCGCTCGTGCCGAACGCCAGCAGGCTCACGGCGAGCAGCACCGCGGCCATCGTGATCAGCCGGCCGGTCCGGGACAGCCCACGGGTCACCGCGTCGCGCGGCGTGGCGCCCAGGTCGTGCATCTCCTTGATCCGGCTGAGCACGAACACCTCGTAGTCCATCGACAGCCCGAACACGATGCAGAACAACAGCACCAGCATGCTCGTGTCGAGCGGCAGCGGCGTGAAGCCGAGCCACGATGCCAGCCAGCCCTCCTGGAAGATCAGCACCATCGTGCCGAGCGTGGCGGACAGGCCGAGCACGTTGAACAGCAGCGCTCGCACGGGCTGCAGCAGGCTGCCGGTGAACAGGAACAGCAGCAGGAACGTGCTGATCGCGATGAGCCCACCGGCCACCGGCAGCCGGCTCGCGATCGCGTCCTTGCTGTCGACCAGCCGCGCGGCCTCGCCGCCGACGAGGACGTCCGCGTCGCCGGTCGGCACGGCGCGAATCGTCGCCACGAGGTCCTGGCCCGCCGCGGAGTGCGCGTCGTGTTCGGTCAGCACGGTGAGCCGCTGCGGGCCCGACTCGGCCGCCATCGCCGGGTCGCCGGGGCCGGCGGGGCGGCCGTCGGCGAACGTGGCGG
>NZ_JBOHGB010000033.1:0-52515 GCF_050699935.1 Actinophytocola sp. | reverse complement strand
GCCCGGGGCCGCAGCGTCGCCGCGCTCGGCCGGGGTCGCGGCGCTCGCCCGCCTCCGCAGGGCCCGGAGGAACCCGAAGGCGCGAGGCCGCGTCCGGACACGGTCGGGCTCCACCGGTGCGTCCGGCTGTGCCGACAACGCCAGCGCACGAGTGGCGTCGAGCGCGAGGTGCGCGGGGATGACGATGGACATCGGTCAACTCTCTTTCGTTAGCGGGTAAGCGATGCGCGCTGGCGAGGTACCTCGTCACCTTCGACGCTAGGCCGGCAGGTCTGATTCGTCCAATGCAAGTGTTTGGCGCTTTTGATGCACACCAGGAATGATGTCGAGCATGGAACTCCGGCATCTCCGCTCGTTCGTCATCACGGCGGAGGAACTGCACGTCGGCCGGGCGGCGGCCCGGCTGCACCTGACCCAGCCGTCGTTGAGCCGCCAGATCGCCGCCCTCGAAGGGGACGTCGGCGTGCCGCTGTTCACCCGCGTCCGCCGCAGGTTCGGGCTCACCCCCGCCGGCGAGATCTTCCTGACCGCGGCGCGGGAGATCGTGCGCCACGCCGACGAAGCGGCACGTGACGCGCGGCGGGCCCACCGCGGCGAGCTCGGCACGCTGCGGCTGCGCTTCGTCCAGTCCGCCACGTTCGAGGCCCTGCCCCGCCTCCTCGTGGCCTTCCGAACGGCACACCCGGACGTCACCCTCGACCTGGAGACCATGACGACCCTCGGCCAGGTCGCGGCGCTCCGGGACGGCCACATCGACGTCGGCCTGCTCCGGCCGCCGATCAGCGAGCCGGCCTTGACCACCCGGGTGATCTCCCGCGACCCGCTGGTCGCCGCGCTACCGGCCGAGCACCCGCTCGCCAAGCGCCGGCGCCTGCCCCTGGCCGCACTCGCCGACGAGCCGTTCGTGCTCTACACCCGCGCGTACGGGCCGTCCGTGCAGGACGCGATCATCGGACACTGCATGGCCGCCGGCTTCTCACCGCGGATCGTCCAGGAGGCCGCCGGCGTACAGACGATCGTGTCGCTCGTCGCCGCCGGGCTCGGGGTGTCCCTGCTGATCGCACCGACCCCACCGACCACCGAGCGCGCGGTCGTCTACCGGCCGATCAGCGACGACCTGCCCCCGTGGGAGCTGGCGCTCGCCTGGTCCACCGACCACCACGCGCCGGTCCTGTCCCGGTTCCTCGCCGTGGCCGCACAAGCCTGAGCATCGATCACAAGCGCGCGTTGCGTCGCATGCCCTCCATCACCGCGACGATCGTGCGGCGGACGTCCGCGGCCGCCTTCTTCGGCTCGGCCGAGCTCGCGATCGTCTCCGCGCCCGCGGACAGCGCGCCGAACAGGATCCGCGCGGTCGCCTCCACCGGCAGCGGCTCGATCTCTCCCGCGTCGACCAGCGCCTCGACCGTCGCGCGGACCAGGCCGTAGCTGAAGTGCTCCTCGGCCTCGCGCCACCGCTCCCAGCCCATCACGACCGGCGCCTCGTGGATCACGACGCGTTGGTAGGACGGCTCGAGGCAGACGTCCACGTACGCCTGGATGCCCGCCATCGCGCGCTCCCACGCGGCGCCGTCGCCGTCGACGACCTCGGTCAGCCGGTTCATCGCGGCCGTCTCGACGAGGTCGAACGCCGCCTCGAACAGCGCCTGCTTGCCGCTGAAATGGTGGTACAGCGCGCCTTTCGTGACCCGCGCGCGCTTCACGATCGCGTCCAGCGAGGTGCCCGCGTAGCCACGCTCGGTGAACAGGTCGAGCGCCGAGTCCACCAGCGCCTGCCTGGTCGACTCGACGTAGTCGACCCGCCTCGACCGCATTGTCACCACGTTCACAACCGTACGACACATGGCCGGGGCATACCGGTGGTACGTTGGCGTTGTCCGACCATACCGCCAGTATGTCGAAGACCGGTGGTATGACCGACGTCACGGAAGAGGCAACCATGGGGTGGGACGACTTCTACCGGCGCAGAGACGCGCTCGACGCCGTGGTCGAGCGGGGTGAGCTCGTGGTGCCGGACGTGTTCCACGGTCCCGGTGAGCTGCTGCTGGCGCTGCACCACCGGTGGTCGCTGCGGCTGGCCGGCCGGGTCGAGCTCGCGACGCCGGCCGAGGACCCGGTCGACGCGGTCGGTGCCGCCTGGCGCGAGACGGCCGTGGCGAACCCAGGGCTGCGCCGCCTGCTGGACGAGCACGCCGACCACCCGGCGCTGCGCGAGGTGACCATGGCCGAGCAGCGGATGCTCGCCACCGCGGCCGGCCTCACCGAACCCGGCGACGGCCCGGCCGAGCGGGCCGCGGTCGGCGCCGCGTTCACGGCGCTGCTGCGCAACGGCCCGCGGCGCGGCCCGGTCGAGCGCTTCCCGAGCCTGGTTCCGTCCGGGTGAGCTCAGTCGAGTAGGCCGAGGTCCACGAACGTCTCGTGGCACCAGTGCGATGCGGCGTCCAGGTCCGTCCACTGTGGATCGTCCGGACGCAGATACGGGAAGATGTAGGGGTCGGTCACCTCGCCGGGCAGATCCGACGGCAGGCAGTGATAGGGCGGCGCCCCGTAGTTGTCGGCGTTCATCCGCCGCGCGAGCGCGCGCTCCTGCGCGTCCCACACGGCGAACCACAGCCGCCGGCACATCAGCGGGTGCGCGACCGCGAACACCAGCCGCCCCACGTCGAGCGGCTCGCCCGCCGAGATCACCCGGGCCATCGCGGTGTGCCGGTCGGGGCCGACCATGCACGACCAGCCGGACCAGATCTCCACGCTGTGCCCGGCCCCGATGATCGCGGCGCACAGCGTGGCGAGCGCGATCCCGCGGTTGCGCACCAGCTCGTGCGGTGTCGTGTTGAGATAGGTGGCCGGCACCACGAACGTCACCACCCGCCCGCGCGTGGAGGTCCGCCGCGGCACCGCGTCGACCATGCACTCGGGCACCCCCGCGAGGTACGCGCCCACGTCGACCTCGCTACCGGTCACGTCCCAGGTCGGCTCGAGCGTGGTCGCCCAGCTGCCGATCCCGGCCCGCTCCCGCAGGGCGCCGACCGTCACGTCGGCCTCGTGCAAGGCCAGCGGCCACCCGTCGACGGCCAGCCGCAGCGCCTCGGACCACGAGCCACCACACCAGCCGTCCGCACCGTGGCGGCCGGAGCCGTGGATGGTCTCCGGCGCCCGTGCCGCGTCGAGAAAGTCGTGCCAGGACAACAGCGCCACCAACGCAACATCACCACTCACGCCCCCACCCCCCACCCCCGTTGGGCTTGGAAGGACGCCTTACGGACGCTCAACGCCAGTAAGGCGTCCTTCCACGCCCTCCCGCTCACAGGCCCAGCGCCTCGCGGTTGGCCTCGGACAGGCCGCGCGTGACCCGCCAGCGCAGCACCTGCTCGTAGTTCGCGCCCGCGGCGAGCAGCTTGGCGCCGTCGATGCTCACCCGTGGCGAGAAGATCACCGGCAACCGCTTGTCCGCGGCGAGCGTGCGGAGGCGGTGGACCTCGGTCAGCAGCTGGCGCACCAGCCGCTTCTTCGTGGGCGCGTGCGCCATCGCGACGCGCTCCTCCAGCCGCTCGTCGACCGGTACGTCGATGGTGACGAACCGGTCGAGGGTGGCCGCGTCGAGCGCCTGCCGGCCGACGTAGTGGCGGTCGCCGCCGGTGCCGTACGTGTTGCCGGTGGCCACGAGCCGGAAGTCGGCGTGTGCCCGCACCATCCCGTCGGCGAACGCGCACCTGCCGAGCGCCAGCGCCTGGTTGAGCTCCGCGAGCAGCCCGGGGTGCCCGTTGTCGAGCTCGTCGAGCAGCATCACGCCGCCGTGCTCGAAGGCCCGGCGGAACGGCGTGTCGTGGTACGCGCCGTGCGCGTCGAAGTAGCCGAACACCTTGCTCATCGGCGTGGTCGGACCGAGCGAGATCGCCTGCAACCCGAGACCGAGCGCCTCGGCGGCCTGGGTGGCGAGCGTGGACTTGCCGGTGCCGGCCGGTCCGACGAGCAGCACGTGGCAGCGCGCGTGGAGGGCGAGCAGCAGCTCCGGCAGCACCTGGTGGTGGTGCCCGGTGACGGTGATCTTCCGGCCCTCCGGCAGCGTGACCTCGATGGGCGCCGGGACGAACTCGACGCACGCCTTCTCGGCGGCCTCCCGGGCCAGCGTGACCACCTCGTCACGGGCGTGCTCGACTGCCGCGGACGCCTTCGCGGTCGCCTCCCGCGCGAGCGCGACCACCTCCTCGCGAGCCTCGTCGACCGCACGCCGCGCGGTCGCGGAGGCCTCCCGCGCCAGGCCGGTGACCTCGTCCCGGGCCTGCCGCACCGCCGACTCCGCACGCTCGCTCGCCTCCCGCGCAAGCGCCGACACCTCCTCGCGAGCCGCATCGACCGCCGTCTCGGCACGAGCCGTCGCCTCCCGGGCGAGCGTCGCCACCTCATCCCGCGCCTCGGCCACCGCGGAGGTCGCCCTCGTGGTGGCCTCGCGGGCCAGCTTCGCGACATCCTCGCGGGCCAGCTCGATCGCGGCGCGGGCGTCGCGGACCGCGGCGTCGGCCGTCTCCGTGGCGGTCGCGTGCGCCGTGTCCGCCGCGAGGTCGCGGATGTCGTCCGACAGCGGCGCGAGCGCGGCCGACGCGACGGCCGGGTCGGCGAACCGCTCTCCCACCGCCCGCCGCGTCGCGGCGTCGACGAGTTGACCGAGGTTGTGCTGGTGCAACACCGCCCGCGCGGCCTCGACCGACAGCTGGTGCAGCTCGAGCCTGGTTGTCCGCCGCAACGAGTCCTCCTCCGGGTCGCCGCGCCAAGCCTGCGGCACCGGGTCCGGGAGGGGTCCCGATCAGCGCAACGGCTCGGCGTGCTCGAGGTAGCGGATGGTCCCGTCCGCCCGCGCGGCGACCGCGGCGGTGACCCGGCGGACGAGCCGAGGCGGGAGCCACTCGCCGACCTCGCCGGGCGGCACGAACGCGAACGACGCCAGCTCGTCGACCTGCAGCCGGATGGCCGCCACGGACTCCGCGCCGAGCAGCCCGCCGTCGAACACGAACCGCACCTCGTCGCCGTCCGGGTGCGGCGCCCAGTCCACCACGAGCAACCGTCCCACGTGGACGGTCAGGCCGAGCTCCTCGGCGACCTCGCGGGCGCACGCCGCGCTGGGCGTCTCCCCCGACTCGATGACGCCGCCCGGGATGTCCCAGCGCGGCTTGTAGGTCGGCTCGACCAGCAGCACCCGCCCGAGCTCGTCGAAGAACAGGGCGCCGGCAGCGCTCCCCACCACAGCGGGCACCCGAACCTCCACCCCGTCGCACCTTCAGCGCAGCCTAATGCGGCGGCCGAGGCGGTGTCGTGACGCGAGGTAGCCTGGCGGCGTGACCATCGCGCCGGAAGGACGAAAGCTGCTGCGTCTCGAGGTCCGCAACAGCCAGACCCCGATCGAGAAGAAGCCGTCGTGGATCAAGACCCGCGCCAGGATGGGCCCGGAGTACACCGCGCTCAAGGGGCTGGTGCGGCGGGAGGGCCTGCACACGGTGTGCGAGGAGGCCGGCTGCCCGAACATCTACGAGTGCTGGGAGGACCGCGAGGCCACCTTCCTCATCGGCGGCGAGCAGTGCACCCGGCGCTGTGACTTCTGCCAGATCGACACCGGCAAGCCGGCCGCCCTTGACCGCACCGAGCCGCGCAAGGTCGCCGAGTCGGTCCAGGCGATGGGCCTGCGGTACGCGACGGTCACCGGTGTGGCCCGCGACGATCTCGACGACGGCGGCGCGTGGCTCTACGCCGAGACCGTCCGCCAGATCCACACGCTGAACCCGGGCACCGGCGTCGAGCTGCTGATCCCGGACTTCAACGCCGAGCCCACGCAGCTGGCCGAGGTGTTCGGCACGCGGCCGGAGGTGCTGGCGCACAACCTGGAGACCGTGCCGCGGATCTTCAAGAGCATCCGGCCGGCGTTCCGCTACGAGCGGTCGCTGGAGGTCATCACGCGGGCGCGGGAGTTCGGCCTGGTCACGAAGTCGAACCTGATCCTGGGCATGGGCGAGACGCCCGCCGAGGTCACCACCGCGCTGTGGGACCTCCACGACGCGGGCTGCGACATCATCACGATCACCCAGTACCTGCGCCCGTCGCTGCGCCACCACCCGATCGACCGGTGGGTCAAGCCGGAGGAGTTCCTCGAGCACAAGGAGACCGCCGAGCGGATCGGGTTCGCGGGGGTCATGGCGGGCCCGCTGGTGCGCTCGTCGTACCGGGCCGGCCGGCTGTACACGCAGGCCATGGCGCACCGCGGCGAGGCGGTGCCGGAGGCGCTGCGCCACCTCGCGGAGGCCGGGCCGGCGAGCCAGGAGATCGGTGCGTTGCTGAACCGCCACTGAGGGTCTACCCGTATCACCGATGAGGTGGAACCCCGATGTTTCGGTCGCGGTCGTACTGCTTAACTGATCGCGGTTCGGCCGCAGGGGGCGGCCACACAGGAGGGGAGCCGGGTTGTGGCGGTGCTGACCGACGTACTCGACTGGCTGAACAGCGGCATCCCGTTCGCGGCCGTCGCGGGCGCCACCGCGGGGCTCGTCTTCGCCGAGTGCACGATCGGGCTGGGCTTCATCGCCCCGGGCGAGGTCGGTCTGCTGGTCGCCGCCACCACGGTCGACTCGGCTCCCGAGTTCCTGATCCTGTGGCTGATCGTCACGGTCTGCGCGGGTATCGGTGACTCGATCGGCTATGCGATCGGCCGGCGCTTCGGGCCGGCGCTACGCGAGACACGGCTGATCCAGAAGTACGGGGTCGAGGGCTGGGACTCGGCCACGGGCATCCTGCGCAGGCGCGGTGCGTGGGCGGTGTTCTTCGCGCGGTTCCTTCCGGTCGTGCGCACGCTCACCCCGGCGGCCGCGGGTACGGCGCGGCTGCCCTATCGCAAGTTCCTGCCGGCCGTCGTGGCCGGGGCCGCCTGCTGGTCGGTCCTGCACATCTCGCTCGGCGTCGCCCTCGGCGACGCGGCCAGGCGGATCGAAAGCGCGATCACCACCGGCGGCATGTTCGTCGTCGGCGGCTTGGCCCTGACTCTGATCGTCACGGTCATGGTGCGCAAGCGCCGCAAGGCGAAGCGAGCGCTGCAGACGGCGGCCGCCGCGCGCCCGGACGACGACACGGAGCTGGAGCCCGCCTGAGCACGCGAACCCGTCAGAGCCGGCGGTAGGCGTAGTTCGGTTTGATGATCGTGTTGTAGTAGCGGCCGCGGCTTTCCGCGGCGAGCAGGGCCATGAACTCGCGGGCCGGGACGTCGAGATACTGGTAGATCGCGCCGCTCACCAGCTTGACCTCCAGCAGGCGGCGCTTCTGGTCGTAACCGACCTCCGCGAGAACACTGGACTCGATCGGTCGGCGGTGCACGGCGTCATTGTTCCCTTCGGCACGCGTCATCGAGGACGGCCGGCGTCCGGAACCAGGTCGCGGCCGAAGCGGCGCAACGTCGGGACGGCCACCACGCAGACCGCCAGCAACAGCGAACCCGACAGCAGGAACGTCGCGCTCGCGCTGCCGAACAGCCGGGTCGTGACGCCGCCCAGCAGGGCGCCGGCCGGAATGGCGCCCCACACGGCGGTCCGCCACATGCCGAGCACCCGGCCCAGCAACCCGTCCGGCACCGCGATGTGTCGTGCCGTGGCGATGACGACGTTGACCGCGACGATGCCGACCGCGAAGGCGCCGAACAACACGGCGGCGAGCACGGGCGAACCGGTGAGCCCCATGCCGAGGAAGCTCGCGCCGGCCACCCCCATGCCGCCCAGCAGCACGGCCCGCCGCGACATGACCCGCAGCAGCTTCGGCGCACCGGCACCGACGAGCCCGCCCACCCCGGACGCCGCCGCGAACACGCCGAACATGCTCTCGCTGAGCCGCAGGTCGTCGAGCACGTAGAGGACCAGCTGGTTCGCGGCCAGCTCCGAGGTCAGGCCCAGCGCCGCCGCGATCGCCATCAGGCGCACGATCAGCGGGCTGCCGCGCAGCCAGCTCAGCCCGTCCCGCACGTCGCCGTGCTCCGCCCGCCGCGGGTCCGGGACGCGGGCCGGCCGGTGGCTGCCGGCGATGCCGACGAGCAGTGCCGCGGCGAGCGCGAAGCCGATCGAGTTGAGCACGAACGGGAACGCGGCGAACACCGCGAACGTGAGGCTGCCGGCCAGCGGCCCGAGGAACGACTGGCCGACCACCTCCGCGGCCTGCACCTGGCCGTTGGCGCGGTCGAGGCGCTCCCGGCCCGCGACCGACGGGATGAGCACGTTACCGGCACTGTCCGCCACCGTCTCCGCCGTGCCGACCAGCAGCGCCGCCACGAACACGAGCCAGATCGTCTGGGCACCGACTACCAGGACGACCGCGAGCGCCCCGATCACGACGGCCCGGGCGAGGTTCGCGAGCGCCAGCGCCCGGCGGCGGTCGACCCGGTCCAGCAGCACGCCCGTCGCGATCGAGAACAGCAGCCAGGGCAGGACGGCGACCGCGGAGAGCGCGCCGATGACGACCGGGTCGCGGGTCATGCTGGCGGCCAGCAGAGGAAACGCTGTCTTGCCGATGCCGTCCGCGAGGTTCGAGACCGAGATGGCCGAGATCAGGTACGGCATGCCGGCGCGCCGGACCGGTCGCTCGGTCGCCGTCCGCATCCCGTACCCCCAGTACGCGTCGACGTCAGGCAGCTACCCCACGTGACAAATCGGTCCTAGGAGGTCGGCCGTTAGCGCGGGCTTCCGTTTCCCTGTTGCCGTTTTACGGCGCGCGGCCACCGGCCAGCGTGATCACCACGGCCGTCTGGTCCCGCGGCGGCGCCGCGGGACCAGACGGACCAGACGGACCTACCGGACGCCGACCGGCTCGGCCACCACCAGTTCGTCGGCGTTGGTGACGAAGACACCGCCGCCGGTGAACGTGTCGCTGACGTGGTACGTCCCGGTCGTGCGCAGCAGCAACGACATCCGCCACGTGCGCTCCGCCCCGGCGGCCACCGCGGCGTCGGAGACGACCGCGCCGGCCAGCGCGTCGCCGTCACGGGTCAGCCGCACGCGCTGCCACGTGTCCCCGACCAGCTGCCGAAGGACGACATCCTTCGGCGCCACCGCGTGGTCGGCGGCGATCCGTACCGTCCAGGTCATCGGCCCGGAGTCGGCGGTACCGCTGTTGACCGCGCGGACGTCGTACGGGGTGCGCTCACCCGGCGAGAACGTGCCCCGAGTGTCCGAAATGGACACCTGGGCGGCCGGCTGCGGCCCGACCCGAAGCAGCGCCTCCCCGGTGAGGTCACCGGAGTAGCCGCCGGTGTCGACGTCCAGCGCCAACGGGTACGCCCCGTTCGGAGTGTCCGGGTCGAGCGTGAACGTGAACGGCCGCGCGTTCCAGTCGATCTCGCCGGCACGCACCGGGGTGCCCTCCGGCGAGAACAGCCGCAGGATCGGCTTGAGCTCGTTCGGCACCGCGGCCCGTACCAGGCCCTCGACGTCCTCGAGCGCCGCGCGCTGCGGCAGGTTGAGGAAGGGCCGCACATCGGAGGCCATCACCGTGGCGAACGGCATGCCGTGCGCGTCGGTCACCGACCAGTCCACCGTGGCCTGGCCGTCCGCGTCGACCGCGACGTCACCCACCGAGACGGCGGCGGGGCCGCCGAAGGTGAACGACACGTCGTACGGGTCGATCCAGTCGAGCCCGCCGACCACCGTGCTCGGCAGGAACCAGTCCTGCTCGAGGTGCCGTACCGCGTGCACGGTCACCGCCTCGTACCGGTCCAGCGTCGCCACCAGCGTGCCGGGCTCGTAGCGGTACCCGTGCGGCGCGGTGCCCGCCGGCCGCAGGAACACCGAGCCGGTGTGCCGGGTGTCGGTGGCGTCCAGCGCGATGTCGGCCCGCACGGCGAAGTCCTCGCCGATGGACCCGGCGGCCGCCCGCGTGCCGCCCGCGAGCACCCGTGGCGCGAACGAGACCGTCTCGTCGTCGATCACGGTGATCTCCCGGTGCAGCAGGTAGGCGTCGCCACCGTCCGCCGGCGTCGGCTTGCGCACCACGAGGGTGTACCGGCCGACCGGGTCGGGGATCTCGAACGACAGCTTGCCCGCGGCGTCGGTCGTCCCGAGTGGATGGACCTGACCGTCGGCGATCAGCTCCACGGTCGCCCCGGCGAGCGCGCCGGCCGCGGCCGCTCCCGGCGCGTCCACTGTGGACGCGACGAGGTCGACCCTCGGCGCGCGCACCCGGAACGAGCCGGTCAGGTACTCGACCTCCACGCCGAAGGTGCCGAGCGTGTCGGGGTCGACCGTCCACGTGACGGTCCTCGACTGGCCCGCCGAGAGCTGCACCGGGGTGGTCGCCTCGACAGCGCCGCCGACTCTCAGCTCCGCGTTGTAGGTGCCCGCGGCCTTGCCGACGTTCTTGACCTGCACCGACACCGTGACGTTCTCACTGGCCTTGACCAGCCCCGGCGACACCCGCAGGTCGTGCAGGGCGTAGTACGGCTGGTTCGGGTCCGGTGCGGGCGAGGCCCAGGTGATCGCGTTCAGGAACAGCTCGGTCGCCTCCGGCGTCCAGTCCTCGGGACCGCGGGTCGCCGACACACCGTGCAGCGACAGCAGCACGTGCCGGTTGGTGGCCCGCTCGTCGACGCCGATGCCGCCGCCCAGCACACCGTCGGCCGTACGGCCGAGGCCGGCGATGGTCTGCCTGCCCTCGCCCGAGTAGCCGTCGAACCAGGCCACCCACTTCGGCTGGCCGCTGTTGTCGAGCGGGATCTGGTCACCCACCGCGTGACCGGCGAAGATCGGGTGTTCCGCGGTCACCTCGTAGTACGACTCGGCCGACGTGCTGCCACCGGTGCTGCGGTCGGTCGACACCGGCTGGCCCGTGTGCGTGGACAGCTGCCGGATGCCGTTGCCCGACGCGTAGGCGTGGTCGGTGAAGATCACGCCGGTGCCGTTGGCGTCGGTCGCGTCCAGGAACGCCTGGAACCTGGCCGGGTCGTAGTCCGACGACAGGGTGCCGTAGCCGAGCACGACCGTCGCGTGCTGTGCCGCCTCGTCCAGCTCGTCCCAGTCGTAGTAGGCGGTCTCGATGCCGCGTGTCGCGAACACGACGTCGCGGTACTCGTTGGCCCGCGACTCCGAGCTGTCCACGATCGCCACCGTGCGCGGCGGCACCCCGAACGTGAAGTCGACGGTGGCCGCCTGGCCGGCGGTCACCGTCACCTCGACCTCGGCGGGCGCCCGGAACCTCGGGTGCGTCGCCGCGACCCGGTAGGTGCCCTCCGGCACACCGCTGATCGTGTAGCCGCCGTCGGCGGCGGTCGTCGCCGACGAGTCGACCGGCACGTCGAGCAGCGTCACCGTGACCCCGGGCAGGCCGGCGCCGGACACGTCCAGCGTGGCCTTGCCGGTGATCTGTCCACTCGGGAGCGCGGTGAGACCTATGTCGACCGTGGCGAAGGAGTCCGCGACGACCGTGGTGTTCGCCGTGGCCGCCTCGTAGCCGAACGCCTCGACGGTGACGGTGTAGTCGCCCGGCTCGAGCCGGGTGGTGAACGTACCGTCCGCGCCGGTGACCACGTCGCGGCCGCCCGGCTCGGTGGTGACCGTCGCGCCGGAGACGGGCGCGCCCGTCGCGACGTCGGTGACCGTGCCCTGCACTCCGGAGTTCATGGCGACGAACCGCACCGCCTCGTACGCGTTGATCCGGCCCCGGCCGAACCGGGTGTCCGGCGGGGCGGTGGCGTACCGGTCGTCCCAGAACCCCGTGTCCGCCAACACGTCCAGCACCTCGGACACCGGCAGGTCACCGCCCGCCGACAGCATCAGCGCGACGGTCCCCGCGGTGTGCGGGGTGGCCATCGAGGTGCCGGACAGGGTCCGGTAGCCGCCACCCGGCGAGGCCGAGTACACGTCGACGCCCGGCGCGGAGAGGTCGGGCTTCACCCAGCTCTCCGGCCACTCGGCCGGCGGGTCGGTCCACTGGTCCTTGCGCACCACGCCGCCGCAGGAGAACGACGCGACGTTGTCGTCGCTGTCGGTGGCCCCGACGCCGACCGCCTCGAACACGTTGCCCGGGCTGGCCGTGCCGAGCGAGCCGCAGTCGTTGCCGATGGCAAAGGCCGGGAACGAGCCGAGCGCGCGGATGGCCCGGGTCGGCTGGATCATCTCCTCGTGGAAACCGTTGCCGCCCAACGACATGCTCACCACGTCGGCGGGTCGCCCGGCCGGGTCGCCCGCCGCGTCGGTCGGCGCGACGGCCCACTGCATGCCCGCGGCGACCTGTGCGAACGAGCCGCCGCCACCGGGGATCACCAGGCCGTGCATCATCTCGGCGCCGGGCGCGACACCGATCGCGGTGCCCGAGGTCGCGCCGCCGTAGATCGTGCCGGAGACGTGGGTGCCGTGGTACGCGGAGTCGTGCGGCGCCGACGGGACGAGGTTGCCCGACCCGTCGAACTCCATCCAGCCACCGGGGTGGTTGGGGTCGCTCGGGTCGTCGGTCACCATCTTGCCCGCGAGGTCCGGGTGGGTGATGTCCACGCCGGTGTCCAGGGTGGCGACGCGTACGCCGCTGCCGGTGACACCGAGCTCCTGCCATACCCGGGCGGCCTCGATCTTCTGCAGGCCCCAGGTGAGCTCGGCGGCCGGGGTGACGTCCGCGGCACTCGGGACCGGTTCGGGGGCGGTGAGCTCGAAGTTCGGGATGAGGCGCGCCACGCCGGGCACGGCGGCGAGCGAGTCGAGGGTGTCGGTGTCGGCGGGGAACTCGACCAGCAGCATGTTGGTGAGCCAGAAGCGGTTCACCACGGCGGCGGTCTCACCCATCGCCTGTTCGACGTGGGCCTGGGTCTCGGTGGCATGGTCGCGGAGGGTGGCGAGGACCTCCGCGCGGTCGCCGGAGAGCCCGGCGGCGTTCGGGAGCATCATGAGAGCCTGGACGGGCTCGCCCTCTTCGGCCGCTTCGATCTCGGCGACGAGCTCCGGCGCGATGGGGGCGGCGACGTCCTTCGGGGGGTGGGACGGGGTGAGTGCGGCGAACAGGCCGACCGCGGTGGCGACGGCCAGCCAGGGTCTTGTCAGGCCTCTGTGCCGGCGTCTGCGTCTTGGTAAGGGGAACCGGGGCATTCACGCCTCCTAAGGTGCGAGATTTCGCTCCTTTGAGAATGGTTGAGATTCACCCACCGTCAATGCGCCGCACGGGGTAGCCATCAGAGCCCGGATGCCGAATGACACACGTCCACAAGACACGTCGTCGTCACGCCGGCCGGTGGATCCGCCGCCGACGTCCACATCGGACGCACCGCCGTCTCGGCCTCCGGCTCGGCGGTCACCGCCCGGCCGAGGTCGACGTCAGCTGGTGGGGCAGGCGGCGTCGACCAGCATCCGGGCGGCGGCCTTGGCCGCTCGTGGTGTCGCGGGGTCGGCGTCGAGAACGCCCGCGGCGAGACCGCCGTCCAGCAGTACGGTCAGTTGGCGGGCAAGCTGCTCGGGTCGGCTGGCGCCGGCGCGTCGGGCGAGGTCGGTGACCCACGCGCGGACGACGTTCTTGTGTTCGACGGTGCGGGCGTGCACGTCGCTGCCGGGCTGGGCCTCGGCGGCGGTGTTGATGAACGCGCAGCCGTGGTAGCCCTCGCGGCGGCAGGCGGTGCGCAACGCGTCGAACATGCCGACGAGTTGGTCGCGCGGCGTGTCGCCGGCGGTGCGGGCGGCGGCCCGCAGCTGCTCGAGCCAGGCTTGGTCGACCTTGTCCAGGTAGGCGAGGACCAGGTGGTCCTTGCGGGGAAAGTGCTTGTAGAGGGTGGCCTTGGCCACTCCGGACTCGGCGATGATGGTGTCCACGCCGACGCCACGTGGGCCGTGGGCGTAGAACAGCCGGAACGCCGTGTCGAGGATGCGTTCCCGCGCCGGTTGTGCGTGTGCCGGGCTCATCCAGCGCCTCCCGCCTGTCTCCGTTCGCTGGCAGCGTACAGACAAGTCCGTTCTATCCACGACGCAGGGTCTGAGCAGGCGGTCTCCGATTACCGCTGTGGCGCAAGGGATCGGCGCGCGTATTGCAGCAGACAGACCTGTCTGCTAGCTTGCCATCCGTTGATGGATCCACTGTGAGTGAGGGAGATTCCACGATGAAGATCGCGGTGTTGGGTACCGGAACGGTCGGTCAGGCCGTTGCCGGGAAGTTGGCCGAGCTGGGGCACGAGGTGACGGTCGGCACCCGGGACGTCGAGTCGACGCTGGCGCGCACCGAGCCGGACGGTTACGGCAGCCCGCCGTATGCGGTCTGGGCGCGAGCGCACCCGGCGGTCGGGTTGGCGTCGTTCGCGCAGGCCGCGGCAGCCGCGGAGCTGGTCGTCAACGCCACGGCGGGCGGTGTGGCGATCGAGGTCCTGCACGCGGCCGGCGCCGACAACCTGGCGGGCAAGGTGCTCATCGACATCGCGAACCCGCTGGACCACTCGCAGGGGATGCCGCCGACGCTGTTCGTCAAGGACACCGACTCGTTGGGCGAGCGGATCCAGCGGGAGTTCCCCGGCACGCGGGTGGTCAAGACGCTCAACATCGTCAACGCGAACGTCATGGTGAATCCTCGCCAGGTCGCCGACGGTGACCACACGATGTTCGTCTCCGGCAACGACACCGAGGCCAAGAGGGCGGTGACCGGGCTGCTGGAGTCCTTCGGCCACACCGACGTCATCGACCTGGGTGACATCAGCACCGCCCGCGGCACCGAGATGATGCTGCCGATCTGGGTGCGGCTGTGGGATGCGCTGGGCACCCCGATGTTCGCGTTCAAGATCGTTCGCTGACACGCTGCGGCAACCGTGTCGCCCAGCGGAGACCTCCCTGAGCACTTGCCGGGCAAGGCGGGACGGGTGATGGTCCCTCAGGGCTATGCCTCGTGTGCGAAGTCGGCTCGCCGTGCCCGCAAATGCCCTTCGCAGTAGTCAGCCGCCGCCTACGGCTCCCGAGCGTGCGGAACGTCCTTGAGGCCGCCACGGGTGGGACAGGTCGCGGTCGTTGACGCAAGTTGGTGTACTCCCCGAAGCGCTCACTCGCGTCCGCCTCGGCCTCCGTGAACGTCATGGGTCGAACGCCGGCGGGATCGCCGCCGAAGACCTGGACCACCGCGGTTTCGTCCAAGGCCTCGATGACGGAGACGCATCAAGTGAGGTCCAAGGCCGGGTCGCCAGCCCAGGCGTGGCGCGCCATCAGAGTCCGCATGCGACCGTGTCCGCACCGGCGAATCGCTCGGTGGCGATGCTGGTGATGGTCGGACTCGCCGAGGCGGCATTCCGTTACCGCCACCTCGCGGCACTGATCGCGACCGCGGTGGCCGGCGTCGGTGCCGCGCTGCTCGTGCCATCTCGTTCACGCTGGTCGCCATCGTGACAGTCGCCGCGGCTGGCCGGACGAGAGCGTCGTCGAGCTCGCGGCGTGACCGGCCGCCGGGAAAGAAGTTCGCGGCCCATGTCGATTCGCGGTGTCCCGGTCCGACGTGCTGGTGACAGTGACGAATCGAGACCCGGAGTCTGTGATGGACATGGATCAGAAGGCGCTGGCCGGCCGGCGTGAGTGGACCGGGCTGGCGGTGCTGGCCCTGCCGACTCTGCTGCTGTCGCTGGACATGAGCGTGCTGCACCTCGCGGTGCCGCACCTTGCCGCCGACCTGCGGCCGAGCAGCTCCGAGTTGCTCTGGATCGTCGACATCTACGGGTTCATGATCGCCGGGTTCCTGGTGACGATGGGCACGCTGGGCGACCGGATCGGCCGCCGGAAGCTGCTGATGGCCGGCGGCGCCGCGTTCGGTCTGGCGT
Source organism: Actinophytocola sp. (assembly GCF_050699935.1). NCBI lineage: Bacteria > Bacillati > Actinomycetota > Actinomycetes > Pseudonocardiales > Pseudonocardiaceae > Actinophytocola > Actinophytocola sp. The sequence continues at coordinate 36,740 of NZ_JBOHGB010000033.1, read as the reverse complement.
CGGTGGTGGCGGCGTTCGCGACGAGCCCGGAGATGCTCATCGGGGCGCGGGCGCTGCTCGGGATCGCCGGGGCGACGCTGATGCCCTCGACGCTGGCGCTGATCACCAACATGTTCGCCAACCCGCGCCAGCGCGGCACGGCCATCGCCGTGTGGATGAGCTGCTTCATGGGCGGCATGGTCATCGGCCCGGTGGTCGGCGGCCTGATCCTGGATGTCGCGTGGTGGGGCGCGGTGTTCCTGATGGCCGTCCCGGTCATGGTGCTGCTGCTCGCGACCGCGCCCAGGCTGCTGCCGGAGTACCGCGACGAGCAGGCCGGCAAGCTGGACCTGACTAGCGCGGTGCTCTCGCTCGGCACGATCCTGCCGGTGGTCTACGCGCTGAAGGAGCTGGCCAAGAACGGCCTGGATGCGCGCGGTGTGGCCGCCTTGGCGATCGGTGTCGGCATCGGCGTGGTGTTCGTGCGGCGCGAGCGGCGGACGGCGCACCCGATGCTGGACCTGAGCCTGTTCCGCAACCGGAAGTTCACCGCGGCCGTGTCGATCGTGCTGGTCGGCGCCACCACCATGGGCGGCGTGTTCCTGCTGGTGAGCCAGTACATCCAGCTGGTCGAGGGCCTCTCGGCCAGCGAGGCGGGGCTCGCGCTGGTGCCGCAGGCGCTGGCCGTGGTGGTCGGTTCGCTCATCGCGCCCCGGCTGGCGCGGCGGATGCGACCGGAGTTCGTCCTCGGCTTCGGCATGCTCGTCGCCGCGGCGGGGATCTTGCTGTTCACCCAGGTCGAGAGCGGCAACGGACTGATCGTGGTGGTGCTGGGCATGTCGGTGGCCGCGTTCGGGATGGGGCCGCAGGGCGTGCTGTGCACCGAGATGGTGGTCGGCTCGGTGCCGGCCCGCAAGGCCGGGGCGGCGTCCGCGATGTCCGAGACCGGCGCCGAGTTCGGGATTGCCATGGGGATCGCGCTGTTCGGCAGCGTCGGCACCGCCGTGTACCGCGACGGCCTGGTGGTCCCGGCGGACGTCCCGGCTCCCGTGGCGACCGAGGCCACCGAGAGCCTGGCCGGTGCCATCCACGCCGCCGGCGGGCTCGGCGACCCGTTCTCCGCGAGCCTGCTCGGCTCGGCGCGGGAGGCGTTCACCAGCGGGCTGCACACGGTGGCCGTCATCGGCGCGGTCGTCGCGATCGCCTTCGCTGTGGTCGGCATGGTCGCCCTGCGCACCACCCGCCCGGCCGAGACGGAGCCGACCCTCGCGCACTGAGCCCATCTCACTGAGCCCACGAGCCGTGGTGGCGCCGGCGGAGTCGACGCCATCACACCGTCGCGGGACATTCGCCACTCGCCATCGCCGGGTGTGCGGCTGATAGTGGAGGGCGAAGGGGTGATGATCGTGAGCCGACGCGCATGGACAGGGTGGGTCATCGCGGCGGCGGCGGTGGCCGTCGTCGCGGTCGTCGCCGGGATTCTCGTTGCGCTCAACCGAACCGACGAGGTGGCCCTGGACGCTCCCCGATCCACAGCGCCCACGACCCCCACACCGCCCACGGCCTCCACACCGCCCACGACGTCCACACCGGCACCGGCGGCGCCGCGGGCTGCGCCGATGCTGGCCGTCAAGATCGACAACGTGGCGCCCGCGCGGCCGCAGACCGGCGTCGGCTCGGCGGACGTGGTCTACGTCGAGCCGGTCGAGGGCGGACTGACCAGGCTCGTGGCGATCTACGCCGGCAGGGCGCCGGCGGTGATCGGTCCGGTACGCAGCGCCCGGCGAACCGACATCCAGCTGCTCGCCCAGTACGGCCGGCCGGTACTCGCCTACTCCGGCGCCGCGCCCGAGCTCCTGCCGTCCCTGCGCGCGGCCGACATCGTCAACGCCCCGCCCGCGCGGGCACGCCGGGCGTTCCACCGCAACGGCGCCCGGCCCGCGCCGCACAACCTGTACGTGCGCCCGGCGAACCTGCCGCGGGGCGCGCGTGCCCCGGCGCGGCCGCCGCTGCGGATCGGCGCCGCCCCCGGGGGTGGTCAGCCGGCCACACGGCAGGACGTCGCGTTCCGGGCCGCCCACTACACGTTCACCTGGTCCGCCCGCACACACCGGTGGCTCGTGTCGCTGGACGGCAGACCGCTGATCTCCACCGAGTCCGGGCGGGTCTCCGCGGCCACCGTGGTGATCCAGCGGGTCGAGCTGATCGCTCGCGAGCGGATCGAGGACGCCCGCGGCGCCGTCTCGCCGGTCGCCCGCACCGTGGGCGGCGGCCGTGCGTTCGTACTGCGCGACGGCCGGCGGTTCACCGGCACGTGGTCGCGGCCGGGACCGCGGGCACCCACGCGGTTCCACACCGCCACCGGCATCGACCTGCCGCTCGCCCGCGGACCGGTCTGGATACTCCTGGTACCGGCCTAGGTTCGTCCCGACGGAGGTGACACGATCACCCGCCACCATCTGGATCGGCAGTGAGCCGCCGCATCGACCTGCCCAGATCCGGACACCCCGGCATCGCCAGCGGCCCGACGCCTGGCCGAGCTCGAGCCACGCGACGTCGAGCTCGCCCGCGACAACCGGTCACGGGTTCGAGCCCCGTCAGCTCCACGATCAACTGGTGCGCGAACCACATGTCGTGCCCGTGGCCGTGAACGGGCGGCATGACGGTCCGGCCAGTAGGGGCCGCGCCATCAGGTGGTCTCACGTGGCCACAGACCGAACGGTGACGTGTCGTCGCGGCCCATGGCGGCTGCGGCGTCCAGGATGTTGACGTAGTCGCGCAGGTGGGTGATCTGGCCGTTGCGCACGGTGAGCACAACGATGTTGGGAAGCGTGAACTCGCCGGTGGACGTACTGGTCCCGAGGGCCTCCTGCTCGACGATGATCGTGTCTGGATCGTGGGTGTCGTAGATGGCGAGGGTGCGGTACCGCTCGTACTTGAGCGTGTTGGTCTTCCACCCTGCGGCTATCCAACTCACGATGTTGTCCCGGCCCTCGAGCCGGGACGGCACGCCCGGGCGGGTAAACGGGAACTCATGGACCGCGTCGACCGCGTACACACGACCCATGTCATCGGCGGACTGGCTGACAGCGGCTTGGCGAAACCGCTCCAGAACTTCACGGGCACCAACTTCTCGCTCGCCCAGCGCCGCTCGCCTGGCAGTCACCTTGCGGTAGCTGATCTTCCAGCCGTTGGATTGGCGCGTGACGATGTCGTCGTAGACGACACTGCCGGCCGTTCCGTCGGCCTTGATGCCGACTCCCTTGGATTGGACCCGCGCCGAGCGATCGTCGATCGCAGTGATCACGATATTGGTGACGTGATGGCCGACCGGGTTGGCGTCACCCAATGCGAGCGCTGCGGCACGCATGGCCGCGGTCCCGTGCAACGACCCGAGACCGAAGTCGTCCGCGTCGTAGGTGGCATCTGGGGTGAACAGCTCATCCCATCGATCCAGTTCGCCCGCGTCCGTGAGGTGGCCGTGGAGGTTGATCACGTCGTTGATGTCGATCCGGTCTTGTTCCGACAGCGCCATCAGGGGTGGCCCCCATGCATGGAGATGAGGCATACCCCGTAAAGTGAGGCATGGTCCGGTTAATTGAACACGGTAGCGGACTGTGTCCCCGGTTAGCAAGGGAGTGGTGATTGCGCTGACTGGCCACGATTCGCGGTCGCGCGCCGGGCGTCCGAAGCGTGCGGACGCCCGACGTAACTACGAGCAGTTGGTCGAGCAGGCGCGAATCGCGTTCGCCGAGTTCGGGGTGGACGCCCCCTTGGACGAGATCGCTCGGCGGGCGGGAGTGGCCAGCGGGACGCTGTATCGGCATTTCCCCACCCGACTGGATCTCATCGAGGTCGTGCTCGCCAAGCAGATAGCCGAGTTGGTCGACCTGGGTCGCGGACTGCTGACAGTCCAGGACGAATTCGACGGGTTGTCCACGTGGTTGCGCGCCACGCTCACGCATGCCTTGACCTATCGGGGTCTGGCGGCCGCGGTGATGAACTCGGCGTTAGGCAACGGGAATGACCTGGTATCGACCTGGCATGCGGAGATATTCGAGGTGGGGGCCGCATTGCTGGCGCGGGCGCGGGAGTCAGGCGTGGTCGTCGCCGATGTCGACGATGCGGATGTGCTGAAGATGGTCGGCGCTATCGCCTGGGCAGTCCGGGACACTCCGGACAGCTCCGCTCAGGCCGACCGCCTGCTCGCCCTCCTCATGAACGGACTACGTCACGCATGAGCGGAACGTTGTCATCACGACGCTCGGCGACGGCCAACAGGCCGGACGAGAACTTCAGGACCCTCGGCAACCACTGGCCGGTTCTTACGCCGACACGTTAGGTCCACGACCCCCACACGAGTCCTTGACCAGCGGGTCTGCCTGGCCTTCGGTCAAGATCGTTTGGTTCGTATGCTGACGGTCATTGGGCGAACCGCTGGCTGGAGTTTCGCCGTGGTAGCACGTCCGTGTCGCAAACAGCGGGCGGATGTGTGTACATTGTGTGTATGGCCAGGTTGAATGTGTACGTGCCCGACGAGCTCGCCGAGCGGGCGAAGGCTGCGGACTTGAACGTCTCTGCACTCGCGCAGGCCGCGATCGCAGACGAGTTGCAACGCCAGGCCACGAACTCGTGGTTGGAAGCGCTGCCTGCCCCACGCGGCGCGGTCTCCCATCGCGCTGCTCTTGAGGCGCTGGATGGTGCCCGTGAGGAGTTGGCCGGCGCGGATGACTGAGTCGCCGGCCGAGTTGGTGGTCATGGATGCCTCGGTTCTCGTCGACCTCCTAGCGGGCACCGAGTATGCCGCTCCGGCTAAGAAACGGCTCGTCGGTACCGTTGTGCACGCACCGGCGCACATGGACGCCGAGGTGCTGTCGGCCCTTGGTCGACTCCAGCGCGCCGGGGAGCTGACCACGGCCGATGTCGACGCCGCCCTGTCCGCGCTGAGCACGATCCCCGTGACGCGCCACCCTGTCGTCGAGTTGGCGGCTGGCGCCTGGGCACGCCGCGCCGATCTCCGCTTGACCGACGCGCTCTACATCGAACTCGCCGCCCGTCTACGGGTACAGGTCCTCACCAGCGATCACCGCCTCGCCCGAGCAAGCTCGCTCGCTGAAAGCATCGACATCAGCGGGTCGGCGAGCGACGGGCACCCACCGGGCGGATCGTGATTTCAGGTCCTTCGACCAGTACCTCGCGGTTCTTATGCCGACACGTTAGGTCCATGACGTCGACAACACCCGCGCAGAGTGAACCGCTACGCGCGTGCGGGGGTGTCCACGGTCAGCAGGATGGCTTCGGTTGTGGGTGCCTCGCCGCTGACCCGTCGTTCGAGCAAGGTCATTCCGGCCGCGATCTCCCGGAAGGTGTCGCCGACCGTGGCGGCGTCGCGGGCATCGGCCTCGGCGGCGAGACACAAGGCCGCGAGCCGGACAGTGGTCGCGGTCCGGGTGGTGACGGGCTGCCGCTGGGCGAACACCGCGGATGCCGTTTCCTCGATCCGGCTCGCGACGCGAGTGGCCCACGCGGGCGACGAGCCGAGGACGTCCAGCAACGCTGCGTGTCCATTGTGGACTCTCCGGGCGAGGCTGTCCGGAGCCACCAGGTAACCGGCCGGCGCGGCACCGGTCTCCTCCAGGAGCGTTCGGGAGAACTCGGCACGCCAGGCGGTAACGGCCGTGTCGTGCCGCAGGACGCGGGCGAGTGTCTGGGACAGGGCGCTCCCCATCACCTCGGCGGCCGGTCCGTCGAGATCAACGGTGAGGTCGAGTCCGAGGTGGCGGTCGCGGATGTGGTCGAGGGCCAGGGCATCGTCGAGCTCGCGGTCCTGGTCGGTGGTGAGATGGTGGTCGAGCGCGAGGTCGAGGTCCAGCGTCAGATCGCGCGCGTCGTGCAGGTCCTGGGTGAGTTCCCGGATGAGGTGGTTGTCCACCTTGATGGCACGGGCGAGGCAGAGATTGAGGTCGTGGGCGAGATCACGGGTGGCGCCGAGACCGCGAGCCGGGTCGAGGGCGTGGGCGTGCTCCAGAGTGCGCAGGAGTGCCCGAGCGAGCGTGTGATCACGGTAGAGGTCGAGCGTGAGGTCGCGGCCCCCGCTGGCGCCTTGGGCGAGAGACAGTGTGTGCGCGCAGAGGCGGGCGACGATTCGGACCACCGCGACCGACCGGAGCAGCAGCAGCCGGACCAGCGTAGGCACCGACCGGTCGAGGTCACGGCTCACGTGCCGGGCCAGCGTCGCCGCGTCGATGGCGTGTGGATGCGCCGCATCAGCGGGCAGCCACAGCTCGGGCCGGTCCCGCCCACCGTCTGGTTGCAGCCATACACTCCGTCCAGGCTCAAGTGTGCCGTGCACGGCCGGGTCGCTGATATCCGCGCGGCTCGGCAGGCGGTACCGGGGATCGCCGCCCGTGCTCTCGTTCACCCAATCCGTGAAGGCGACCGCGTCATGTCCATAGACGCCGGTGACCGGCTCGTCCTGGTTGGTCCTCAGTGGACCATCTGGTGGATCGCCCCCCACGTCCCGCCGGTACAGCCCGTAGATCCTGGCGGTAACCGGCATGGCCCGGACACGGCCTCCGTCGCTGGCCCGGTGCAGCGGTCGCAGGTGCCGCGCGACGAGGACACCGGCGATGACCCGCCGGCGTGCGGGGTCCACGTCTGGGGTGACCTCGGAGCTGAGCAGGTCGTCGAGCTGGTCCCGCAGTTCCGGGGCGAGCTCACTGTCCTGGTCGACACAGTCGGACGCGAGCAGCAGCGCGGTCATGGTCCGCCGTCGCAGGCACGCCGCAACGATCGGGTCGGCGTCCCACCTAGCGGCGTAGAGCAGCGCCGTCTCCCACCACCAGTCGTCGTCGACCGACTCGGTCAGCGTGTGCACCAGGGCTTTGTCCCGGATGTGGGTCGCCGCGAGGTACTCCTGGAAAGTGAGGTGGGCAAAGGCGTACAGTCCGCTCTCGCGTTCCACGAACAGCCCGCTGCCGCTGACGTCGGCGAGGTAGTCCTCCGCCGTCGGGCCCCGGGACATCCGCCGCAACGTCGGCCCGAACTCGGCCAGCACCTCGGCGCGCGACAGGTCCCGAACGCGGCGGTGCATCATCGCGTACGCCAGCGCGCGCAGCGGAGTCTCAATCTTGTCGCCACGTAGCTGGCTTGGCAGGTTCTTGGCCTGTTGTCGGCGCCACAGCATCACCTGGCAGATCTCGCCATAGAGCTCCGCTCGGCTGCCGGGCAGCGCGCCGCGGTAGCGGTGCACATTGGCGATCATCGTGAGCAGCAACGGGTTGGCGGTCAGATCGGACAATCCTGGTGCGCTGCTCAACCGCTCGAGCAAGTCATCAGCGGCCGACTCGGCGCGCGACCTGACGGCCTCGTCCAAGCCACCGGTGGTGTGCCGCTCCACCGCGAGGTACCAGCCACGCAGGAAGCTGATCACCTGCTCGGCGGTGAGGTTTCGTACCTGGACCACGGTCGCGCCGTTGATTCTGGCTTCTCGGTATCCGAGTGGGCGCGAGGTGATCACGAAGTCGTTTCTCGAGTACTGCCTGATCTGGGTTTCCACCCAGTCGGCGACCTTTCTGCGGTCCTCCTGCCTGGCCACCTCGTCCAACCCGTCCAGGAGCACCACGCAGTCGCCGTCGCGCAGCCGCTGCTCGAACCAGCCAGGCGGTTCGTCAAGGTCTGGGCCGACCGTGCGGCGCACCACCGCGGGCAGGGCGAGGTCCGGGCTGGACAGGATCGCATCGACGTGATCACGTAGCTGCAGCAGGATTGGCGTGGTGCGCCGCCGGCCGCGGCCATCCTGGCAAACGACCTTGGCCAGATGCCGCAGCAGCGTGGTCTTCCCACCGCCGGCCACCCCGAGCACGGCGAGCACGGCGGGTTGCCGGCCATCGAGGAAGGCACTGAGCGAACGGCGCTCGGTCACGTCCGCGGGTAGCCGGGTGAGCACACCGTCCGGCACCTGGTGTGGTGCGCGGTAGGCGACGCTCACGTCCACGAAGACCTCGTCCAGCTCCGGTGTGTAGAAGCCGACCGTGGCCAGACCCTTGAGGTCGATGAACCGCACACCGCTGCACACGAACTCCCGGTAGCGCCGGTCGAATCGGGAAATCCGGCGGCGCAGCGCGGTATCGAGATGATCGACAACGCGATCACGCCAACGTTTCAGCAGCTCTCTCGGGATCACCAGCAGCGCGGTGATCACCGACAGGATGCTGATGAACAGCCACCCCCACACGCTCACCATTGAGCAGATCCCCCGTCCACACCGACCAGCAGGGGACACGTCGCGGCATGACGCAGCGCTCTGCCACGCCTTGAAGCGGCCGTAGCGGCCGTAGCGGCCGGTTCGGAAAGCATCCTTCGCCGCTCGGTATCCGATCACTCACTATCAGATACCGAGAATACCCGGTCCGACCGTCCGCGGCGGTGCACCCTGCGGAGGAGCACGGTCCGTCTGCCGAGTCGTGTGTCCCGACACATGAGCCGAAGGTCGAGCGGATCGACAGCATCGGACGACGTTGGGCAAGCGCGGAGCGGTGCGGACCGACCTGCCCGAACTCGCCGAGGCGAGCCTCGCGACCGGCACGAGGTTCGGCGAGACCCTGGCGCTCACCGGGGACGATGTCGAGGCCCATACCGACGAACAGACAGGACATCGCCGACCAGCTCGGCAACACCCGCGGTGGCCGAGAAGCACCACATCGCTCCGCCGAGGTGAAGGCCGCGATCGCGGCGATGCCCGGCAGGGTCCGGAAGGCCGACAAAGTTTAGTGCCGGAAAGGTGTCGGGAAGGACACTCGTGATGAACACCAGACAGCGTTCACGCTGGTCAGAGTGGGCGCAGTAGGACTCGAACCTACGACCGCTCGGGTGTAAACCGAGTGCTCTTCCGCTGAGCTATGCGCCCGGTCGGATCACGGCAGGGCGGCCACCGCCTTCTTCCAGGCCTCCTGGTCCCGCCGCTCGCCCGGACCGTTGATCTCCGCGAAGCGGACCACGCCGTCCCGGTCGATCAGGAACGTGCCCCGGTTCGCCAGGCCGGCCGCCTCGTTGAAGACACCGTACGTGGCCGCGATCTCGCCGTGTGGCCAGAAGTCCGACAACAGCGGGAACTGGTAGTCCTGCTGCTGCGCCCAGGCCTTCAGGCTGTACGGCGTGTCCACCGACACGCCCAGCACCTGCACGCCGGCCGACTCGTAGTCCGCGAACTCGTCACGCAGCTGGCACAGCTCACCCTGGCAGATCCCGCTGAACGCGAACGGGTAGAACACCAGCAACACATTCGACGAGCCGTGGTAGGACGACAATGACACCTTCTGGTTGTTGTAGTCCTTGAGCGTGAACTCGGGCGCCTTCGAACCGACCTCGACCGCCATGCGAAATCCTCCTGCTGTCCGTCTCCCGGGTGCGGCGTCAGCCTAGGCCACCCCGGTCCACGATCTCAGCGCTTGGACTTCGCGGACTTCGGCGACACCAGCCTCGTGGCCGCCCAGTCCGGGCCCACGCTCACGCTCGACGTCTGCGCCAGCCCGGCGGTCGGCACCGCTTCGGCGATCTCGCTCGGCTCGACATGACCGTCGCGGCCCGTCTTGGGCGTCAGCACCCAGATCACACCGTTGTCGGCCATCGGCCCCATGGCGTCCATGAGGGCGTCGACCAGATCGCCGTCGTCCTCCCGCCACCACAGCAGAACCACCTCGACGACTTCGTCCGCATCCTCGTCGAGAAGATCCCCCCCGATGCGCTCCTCGATGTCGGCGCGCACGCCGTCGTCAACGTCCTCGTCCCAGCCGATCTCCTGGACGACCATGCCCGGCTCGATTCCGAGCCTCTCGGCGACGCCGACCCTGCCAGCGTCTCCCGCGGCGACCACGGCTTCACTCCTCCTCGACGCCAACGCGGTGGCCAGCCACCGCCCAACGGTATTGGGATAGCGAACACTGAGCGTGCCCACCTACGCAACCACCCACGCCGGGTTTGCCCGTACTCACCAGTAACGATGACGCGAGCGGCCGTCGAGACGACCATGGTGAGAGTGATGGCAGAGTTACTGTCATGAGCGCAGGCACTGGAGAACCCTTGGCTACGCAGAGCAGCGGAAACGGCAGAAACCGCCCCGAGCGGGTACGGGTGATCAGGGACGGTCTCGCCGCCCACCTTCCGGACATCGACCCCGACGAGACGGCCGAGTGGCTGGAGTCGTTCGACGCGATGCTGACCACCGGTGGGCAGGCACGGGCCCGCTATCTCATGCTCCGCCTGCTGGAACGCGCCCGGGAGAGCCGGGTCGGGGTGCCTTCGCTCACGAGCACGGACTACGTCAACACGATCCCCACCGACCGCGAGCCGTGGTTCCCGGGCGACGAGGAGGTGGAGCGCCGCTACCGGGCGTGGATCCGGTGGAACGCGGCGATGACCGTGCACCGCGCGCAGCGTCCGGGCGTGGGCGTCGGCGGGCACATCTCCACCTACGCCTCCTCCGCGACGCTCTACGAGGTCGGCTTCAACTGGTTCTTCCGCGGCAAGAACCACGCGGGCGGCGGCGACCAGGTGTTCTTCCAGGGCCACGCCTCGCCCGGCATGTACGCCCGCGCGTTCCTCGAGGGCCGGCTCTCCGCCAACCAGCTCGACGGCTTCCGCCAGGAGTTCTCCCACGGCGGCCCGGGCGCCGGCCTGCCGTCCTACCCGCACCCGCGCCTGATGCCGGACTTCTGGGAGTTCCCGACCGTCTCGATGGGCATCGGCCCGATGAACGCGATCTTCCAGGCCCGGTTCAACCGGTACCTGCGCGCGCGCGGCATCAGGGACACGTCGGATCAGCACGTCTGGGCGTTCCTCGGCGACGGCGAGATGGACGAGCCGGAGTCCCGCGGCCTGATCCACGTGGCGGCCAACGAGGGGCTCGACAACCTCACGTTCGTGATCAACTGCAACCTACAGCGGCTCGACGGGCCGGTACGGGGCAACGGCAAGATCATCCAGGAGCTGGAGTCGTTCTTCCGCGGCGCCGGCTGGAACGTGATCAAGGTCATCTGGGGCCGCGAGTGGGACGCGCTGCTGCACGCCGACCGCGACGGCGCGCTGATCAACCTGATGAACACGACGCCCGACGGCGACTACCAGACCTACAAGGCCAACGACGGCGCCTTCGTCCGCGAGCACTTCTTCGGGCGCGACCCACGCACCAAGGAGCTCGTCGCGCCGATGAGCGACCAGGAGATCTGGAACCTCAAGCGCGGTGGGCACGACTACCGCAAGGTCTACGCGGCCTACCAGGCGGCCACCGAGCACCACGGCCAGCCGACCGTGATCCTGGCCAAGACGATCAAGGGGTACGGGCTCGGCCCCAGCTTCGCCGGCCGCAACGCCACGCACCAGATGAAGAAGATGACCCTGGACGACCTCAAGGTGTTCCGGGACTCCACGCGGGTGCCGGTCTCCGACGCCGAGCTGGAGAAGGACCCCTACCTGCCGCCGTACTACCACCCCGGGCCCGACACCCCCGAGATCCAGTACCTGCTGGAGCGGCGCCGCCAGCTCGGCGGGTTCCTGCCGGAGCGGCGGACCAAGGCCAAGGCGCTGGTGTTGCCCGGCGACAAGGTCTACGACGTGGTCCGGAAGGGGTCGGGCAAGCAGGAGGTCGCCACCACGATGGCGTTCGTCCGGCTGGTCCGCGACCTCGCGAAGGACCCCGAGATCGGGCCGCGGCTGGTGCCGATCATTCCGGACGAGGCACGCACGTTCGGCATGGACTCGATGTTCCCGACGCAGAAGATCTACAACCCGTACGGCCAGCTATACACGTCGGTCGACGCCGAGCTCATGTTGTCCTACAAGGAAAGCGAGCAGGGCCAGATCCTGCACGAGGGCATCAACGAGGCCGGCTCGACCGCGTCGTTCACCGCGGCGGGCACCTCGTACGCCACGCACGGCGAGCCGATGATCCCGATCTACATCTTCTACTCGATGTTCGGCTTCCAGCGCACCGGTGACGGGCTGTGGGCGGCCGCAGACCAGATGGCGCGCGGGTTCATCCTCGGTGCGACCGCCGGGCGGACCACGCTCACCGGAGAGGGCCTGCAGCACAACGACGGCCACTCGCTGCTGCTGGCGGCGACGAACCCGGCCGTGGTCGCCTACGACCCCGCGTGGTCGTTCGAGATCGCCCACATCGTCCGCGACGGGCTGCGGCGGATGTACGGGGAGCAAGCGGAGGACGTCTACTACTACCTGACCGTCTACAACGAGCCGTACGTGCAGGCGCCGGAGCCGACGGACCTCGACGTCGAGGGCCTGCTGCGCGGGCTGTACCGGTACCAGGAGGCGCCCGCCGGGAACGGGCCGCGGGCCCGGATCCTCACGTCCGGGGTGGCCATGCCGTGGGCGCTGCGCGCGGCCGAGCTGCTGCGGGAGGCGTGGAACGTGCGGGCGGAGGTGTGGTCGGCGACGTCGTGGGCGGAGCTGCGCCGCGACGCGGTCGAGACCGACCGGCACAACTTCCTGCACCCGGAGGCGGAGGCGCGCCGGCCGTACGTGACGCAGGTGCTCTCCGGCGGTGCGGGCCCGGTGATCGCGGCGACCGACTGGATGCGGGCGGTGCCGGACCTGATCCGCCCGTGGGTGCCGACCGACATGCTCACGCTGGGCACCGACGGGTTCGGCTTCTCCGACACCCGCCCGGCGGCCCGACGCCACTTCCTGGTCGACGCCGAGTCGATCACGGTCGGCGTGCTGGCGGCGCTGGCGCGGCGCGGCGAGGTGGAGAAGTCGACGGTCGTGGAGGCGGCGCGGAAGTACCGGCTCGACGACGTCTCGGCGGCGGGGCCACAGACCTCCGACCCGGGCGCGGCCTGACTGAGCGTGACCCCTTTGACGTGCGCGGATGAACCGCTAGCACGATAGGAGGACAGCGCTGGCAGCCTCTCCCCCGCACCTCCATAGTGGTGTCACCGGTGGGGACCGGGGAGAGGGGCCGCCCGGCGGCGTGCGCACCGCCACGCCGGGCGGCCCGCGTCCTTCGCCTCCCCTGTTCGGCGCTCTTCGCGCCTTCCCCCTTTGCGGACGCGGATCTTGCTCTGGGGGGCGACCCCCCAGACCCCCACGGTGCGAGCTCCTTGCGTTTCCGGCGTGGTTTCGTTTCGGTTGACCAGCATCGGTGTCGGTGTCTCGCTTCGCTCACACCGCGAGTTCCCCGCTCCTGCACGCGAGTTCCCTGTTCCCAACTCGCGTGTTCAACATTCCTAACCCGTGAGTCCGACGCTCCGTGCTCGGAAGGCGGGGCTTGTTAAGAATATTTGACACCGTGTTGGCCGAGCTTTACATTGGTGGACGTCAAAGATTCTTTACATCTGGAGTGGGCGTGGCGTTCGAAGAGAAGCGCGCGTGGATCATGCTCGGGACGTCCGTGGGGGCGTACGCGGTCTACCTCGCCGTCGTGCTCGGGCGGGTCGGGGACGGGCCGGTCGGCGACGTCGCCTACGTGGTCCCGCTGCTGTGGTCCATCGGCGGGGCGATCGTGGCGGCGATCGTGCTCGGGATCCTTGCCGTGGCGTTCTCCCGGGACGCCCCGCAGACCGACGCACGGGACCGCGAGATCGGGCGGTTCGGCGAGTACGTCGGGCAGTCGTTCGTCGTCATCGGTGGGGTGGCCGCCCTGGCGATGGCGATGCTCGAGCTCGACTACTTCTGGATCGCCAACACCGTGTACCTCTGCTTCGTCCTCTCGGCCATCCTCGGCTCCATCGCGAAGATCTTCGCCTACCGACGGGGGTTCCACCCGTGGTGAAGCCGACCAGAGTCACCAACGCGATTCGCTCACTGCGCTTCGCCCACGACGAGATGACCCAGGCCGAGCTCGCGAGCCGCATCGGGGTGACGCGCCAGACCGTCATCGCCATCGAGCAGGGGCGCTACTCGCCGTCCCTCGAGATGGCCTTCCAGATCGCCCGGGTGTTCAAGGTTCGGATCGACGAGGTTTTCCAGTACCCAGAAGGAGAGACATCATGAAGGCAATCGTCCAGGACACGTACGGAAACGCGGACGTGCTGCGCTTCGCGGACGTCGACAGACCGCCGCCGGGCCCCGGCCGGCTGCTCGTGCGCGTGCACGCGGCGGGCGTGGACCCCGGAGTCTGGCACCTCATGACCGGCCTTCCGCTGCTCGTGCGGCCCGCGCTCGGGATGCGCCGGCCCCGCCTACGCGTGCGCGGCCGGGACGTCGCGGGAACCGTCGAGGCGGTCGGCGCGGGCGTCACGCGGTTCGAGCCCGGCGACGAGATCTTCGGTGCCGGCGACGGCACGTTCGCCGAGTACACGCTGGTCCGCGAGGACCGCGCCGCGCGCAAGCCCGCCAACCTCACCTTCGAGCAGGCCGCGACCGTGCCCGTCTCCGCGTGCACTGCGTTGCAGGCGTTGCGCGACCGGGGCAAGGTCGAGAAGGGGCAGCGCGTGCTGGTCATCGGCGCCGGCGGTGGGATCGGGACCTTCGCCGTGCAGCTGGCCAAGGTGTTCGGGACGCACGTGACCGGCGTGTGCAGTACCGGCAAGGCCGACCTCGTACGCGAGCTCGGCGCCGACGACGTGATCGACTACACCCGCGAGGAGATCCCCGCCGGGCGGTACGACCTCGTGCTCGACATCGCCGGCAACCGGTCGCTGGCCGACGTGCGGCGGACCCTCACGCCGACCGGAACCCTCGTCCTCGTCGGCGGCGAGGACGGCGGGCGCTGGCTCGGCGGCATGGAGCGCAACCTCGGGGCCCTGCTGCTCTCGCCGTTCGTCAAGCACAACCTGCGCGGGATGTTCGCCACCGAGCCGGCGAGCGACCTGGATGTGCTCCGCGAGCTCATGGAGGCCGGGACGGTCACGCCCGTGCTCGACCGCACGTTCCCGCTGGCCACCGCCGCGGAAGCCATCCGCTACCTGCACGCGGGCCGCGCCCGCGGCAAGGTCGTGGTCGTCCCCTGATCGAACTCGTACCCACGGCCGCCCGAGTCTGGGACCACGAGCCGATGGGTGAGTCGGTACCGCCGGAGAAGGTCCGGGCCACTGATACCGACCGCGAAGAGGCGCAGCGGCGGGTGCGCGAGCCCACTCCGCGGGAAGCCTGGAGCTCCGCGAACTGGACGAGCGGCTGCTGGCGGTCTGGCAGGCCAAGACCAGGGCGGAGCTGGCCGCGCCACCGCGGATCTTCCCGACCTGGACGCGGACGTCCCGCCGGAACCGGTGCCCCGCAACGCAACCCGGCGGCGTTGCGTCAGGTCACGGTGGCCTGGTTGAGCGTGCTCAGCGTCGGCATCACGGTGTGGGCGCTGCTCTGGCTCACCACCGACCACGAGCCCGATCCGCTGTGGATCTGGCTGCTGGTGCCCGGACCAGCCATCGGAGTGGTCTGGGCACTCGGCCGCCGCCGGCCGGAGAACCGAACCGGGCCCGAGCCGGCGGGCATACAGTCGACGCATGGGCAAGGTGTCGGAGTCCACGCTGGCGGCACTGGACCGCGCCTCCGGCAAGCTCGCCTCGCTCGCCCTCGCCTCGATGGACGAGCAGTTCGCCTGGTTCGGCCGGATGCCGGCCGACCAGCGGGCGAGCGTGCAGCTCATCGCGCAGACCGGCGCCGCCGGGTTCACCGCCTACCTGCGCGACCAGCGCGAGGCCATCCGGCTCACCACCGACGCCTTCCGGCAGGCCCCGCGCGAGCTGTCCCGCTGGATCAGCCTGCGCCAGACCGTGGAACTGGTCCGCGTCGCGCTGCACGTCATCGAGCGCGAGGTTCCCGACCTCGCCGCGGACGAGGGCGAGCGGCAGGTGCTCACGGAGGCCGTGCTGCGCTACGGCCGCGAGGTCGCCTTCACCTCCGCCATGTCCTACGCCTCCGCCGCCGAGACCCGCGGCGCCTGGGACGCCCGGCTCGAGGCCTCCGTCGTGGACGCGATCGTCCGCGGGGACGCCGAGGAGGCGCTGCTGTCCCGGGCCGCCGCGCTCGGCTGGGACCTGGACGCGCCGGCCACCGTCCTCGTCGGCAACTCCCCCTCGGACGACCCGCCGACGGTCCTCTACGAGGTCCGCAGCCGCGCCGCCCGGGCCAACCGGCCCGTGTTGCTCGGCGTGCAGGGATCGCGCCTGGTCGTCGTCCTCGCCGGGGAGACCGAGGGGCCCGCGAACGAGGTCGTGCTGCGCAAGATGTCCACCTCGTTCGGCACCGGGCCGGTCGTGGCCGGGCCGACCATGCCGAACATCGCCGACGCGCACCGCAGCTCCGCCGACGCGCTCTCCGGCCTGCGCGCGGTCGTCGCCTGGCCGGACGCCCCGCGCCCGGTCCGCTCCACGGATCTCCTGCCCGAGCGGGCGCTCGCCGGCGACCCGGAGGCCGAGTGGCAGCTCATCGAGCAGATCGCCCGGCCGCTCGAGGAGGCGGGCGGCGCGCTGCTCGAGACCGTCGAGACCTACCTCGAGGCCGGTGGCGTGCTGGAGACCTGCGCTCGGCTGCTGTTCGTCCACCCGAACACGGTCCGCTACCGCCTCCGCAAGGCCACTGACCTCACCGGCCGCAACGCGAACCTCCCCCGCGACGCCCTGGTGCTGCGCATCGCGCTGGCGGTCGGCAGGCTGTCGAGGTCACGTGGCTTGTGGTAACCAACCGGACAACGCAGCGGCTCCTTAATCGTTCATCTGGCAGCAACCTTTGGAGGTTCCCCACAAAAGGCCTGCCACGACTTCGTGACTGTCGGCATGCCGCCGGGAGCACGGAACGTGTGTAGTGGACACCGTGCTCGCGTTACTCGCCCCAGGCCAAGGTTCCCAGACCCCCGGCATGTTCACCCCGTGGCTCGAACTGGACGGCACCCGCGAACGGGTCGCCGGCTGGTCCGAGCTGACCGGTCTCGACCTGCTCGAGCTCGGCACCACCGCGGACGCGGACGCGATCAAGGACACCGCGATCACGCAGCCGCTGGTCGTCGCGCTCGCCCTGCTCGCGTTCGAGGAGCTGGAGCGGCGGCACGAGCTGCCGGACGACGTGCTGGTGGCCGGGCACTCCGTGGGCGAGCTCGCCGCCGCCGCGATGGCCGGCGTGCTCAGCGCCGACGACGCGGTCGTCCTGGCCGCCGTGCGGGGCCGGGAGATGGCCGCCGCGTGCGAGCTCGCGCCCACCGGCATGGGCGCCGTCATGGGCGGCGAGCCCGAGCAGGTCGTCGCTTGGCTGGACGAGTTCGACCTGGTGCCGGCCAACATGAACGGCGCGGGCCAGATCGTCGCCGCGGGCGCGCTCGACTCCATCGACAAGATCGTCGACGGCAAGCCCGACTACGTGAAGAAGGTCATCAAGCTCAAGGTCGCGGGCGCGTTCCACACGCACTACATGGAGCCCGCCCGCGAGGCGCTGCGGGACAAGGCCGCCGGCATCGCCGTCGCCGACCCCACCCACCCGCTGCTCTCCAACGCCGACGGCCAGGTCGTGACGAGCGGTACCGAGATGCTCGGCCGGCTCGTCGAGCAGGTCACGCTGCCGGTGCGATGGGACTTCTGCATGGCCACGATGGCCGCGCGTGGCGTGCACGCGGTCGCCGAGCTGCCGCCGGCCGGGGCGCTGAGCGGGCTGGCCCGCCGCGAGCTCTCCGGTGTCACGATCGCCGGCCTGAAGAAGCCCGAGGACCTCGGCAAGGTGGCCGCCGCCCTCGCCGATGACGCGGCCGGCGCCGGAGAGGCTTCCACATGACCCGACTTCGGCAGTCACAGGGCGCCGCCGCGACCCGCATCCTCGGGATCGGCAGCAGCCAACCCGAGCGGGTGGTCACGAACGACGACCTGTCCAAGATCATGGACACCAACGACGAGTGGATCCGCGACCGGGTCGGCATCACCGAGCGCCGGGTCGCCGGGCCGAAGGACACCGTCGTGTCGATGGCCGTCGAGGCGGGCGCCAAGGCGATCGCGGCCGCCGGGCTCACTCCGTCCGATGTGGACACCGTGCTGGTGGCCAACTGCACCACGACCGTGCCGATTCCCAACGCCGCGGCGCAGGTCGCCGAGCTGGTCGGGGTGAAGGGGGCGGGCGGGTTCGACCTCAACGCCGCGTGCGCCGGGTTCTGCTACGCGCTCGCCGCCGCGTCGGACATGGTCCGCGCCGGCTCCGCGGGCCGGGTGCTGGTGATCGGGTCGGAGAAGCTCACCGACGTGGTCGACCCGGTCGACCGGTCCACCGCGATCATCTTCGCCGACGCCGCGGGCGCCATGGTGGTCGGCCCGAGCGACGAGCCGGGCATCGGCCCGGTCGCGTGGGGCACCGCCGGTGACCTGGTCGAGATGATCACGATGCCCAACGATCGGTACATCTTCCAGGAGGGCCAGTCGGTCTTCCGGTGGGCGACCACGAAGATCGCCCCGATCGCGATGCGGGCGCTCGAGCTCGCCGGCGTGCAACCGTCCGATGTGGACGTCCTGATCCCGCACCAGGCGAACCTGCGGATCGTCGAGGCCATCGCGAAGAGGCTGCGCAAGAACGGCGCGCGGGAGGACATGGTCGTCGCCGACGACATCGTCACGTCCGGCAACACGTCCTCGGCGTCCATCCCGATGGCGATGGACCACATGCGTGCGGAGGGCCGGGTGCACTCCGGCGACGTCGCACTGCTGATCGGGTTCGGCGCGGGGCTGTCCTACGCCGGCCAGGTCGTGATCTGTCCGTGAACAAGCTTCCGGCGGTGCCCTGCCGACCGGTCAACCGAGAAGGAGAAGAGTCCATGGCGAACGAGAAGCCCACCGAGGAGGAGATCCTCGCCGGTCTCGCCGAGATCGTCGAAGAGGTCGCCGGTGTCGAGGCCGACGAGGTCACCGCCGACAAGTCCTTTGTGGACGACCTGGACATCGATTCGCTGTCCATGGTCGAGATCGCCGTGCAGGCAGAGGACCGCTTCGAGGTGAAGATCCCCGACGCGGAGCTCGCGAACCTGAAGACCGTCGGGGACGCGGTCGGCTACGTCTCCAAGAACGTCTGAGTCACCACGCCAAAGCCACCTCGGAGGGGGCAATGAGCACGGTCGATGTGGTCATCACCGGCATGGGCGCGACGACGCCGCTTGGCGGCGACGTCCCGTCCACCTGGGACGGGCTGATCGCGGGCCGCAACGGCATCAGGACCAACGACGCCGAGTGGGTCGAGCGCTACGACCTGCCCTCGCGGCTCTCGGCACCGCTGGCCGTCGAGCCGTCGGAGGTGCTGCCCCGCGTGCAGCTGCGCAGGCTGGACCGCTGTGAGCAGATCGCGATCGTCGCGGCCCGGCAGGCGTGGGCGGACGCGGGGTACGAGATGCCGACCGAGGAGAGCCAGCCGGTCGACCCGGACCGGCTCGGGGTCGCCATCGGCACCGGCATCGGCGGCCCGAGGACCCTGCTCGAGCAGGACGACCTGCTGGAGACCAAGGGCCTGCGCAAGGTCTCGCCGCTGACCGTGCCGATGCTCATGCCCAACGGCCCGGCCGCGCACGTCAGCATCGAGCTGATGGCCAGAGCCGGGGTGCACTCCCCGGCATCGGCGTGCGCGTCCGGCGCCGAGGGGCTGGCCACCGGGTGGCAGATGATCCGGAACGGGCGGGCGGACGTGGTCGTCGCGGGCGGCGCGGATGCCTGCATCATGCCGATCACCGTCGCCGGATTCGCCCAGTCCCGGACGTTGTCCCTGCGCAACGACGACCCGGAGGGCGCGTCACGGCCGTTCGACGTGCACCGGGACGGCTTCGTACTCGGCGAGGGCGCGGGCGTGCTCGTGCTCGAGCGCGAGGACCATGCCAGGGCTCGGGGCGCGCGGATCTACGGGAAGCTGGCCGGCGCCGGCATCACGTCCGACGCGTACCACATCACGGGCAACCACCCGGAGGGCATCGGCCAGATCAACGCGATCACCGAGGCCCTGCGCACGGCCAACCTGTCGCCCGCCGACGTCGGGCACGTGAACGCCCACGCGACGTCCACCGTGGTCGGCGACATCGGGGAGGCCGTGGCGGTGGCCAAGGCGATCGGCGACCACGTGGTGCTGACCGCGCCGAAGAGCGCACTCGGCCACCTGGTCGGCGGCGCCGGGGCGGTCGAGAGCATCATCACGCTGCTGTCGATCTACCACGGCATCATCCCGGCCACCCGCAACCTCGAGAACCTGGACCCGAAGGTGACGCTGGACGTCGTCGCCGGCGAGCCCCGCAAGCTCGAGCTCACCGCGGCGGTGAACGACTCGTTCGGTTTCGGCGGGCACAACGTGGCGCTGGCCTTCACGACCGCCTGAACCACCGCCTGACCCACCGCTGGCCCAAGCCCGCGTCAGGGGCAGCGCTCGTGCTGTGGCGAGGCGCCCGCCGGGGACGCGTCCAGCTTCCAGTCGTCCTCAAGGACCAGCGCGAACACCACGTTCCAGTTGATGCAGTCCGCCGGCAGCTCCGCGGGTGCGTCCTCCTCCGCCTGGGTGCTCGTGAACGTCATCAGTACCCGGGCCGAGTCGTCGTCCTCGTCCAGCTCGATGCGGTAGATGACGGCGCTGCCGTCCTTGGTGGTCCGGTAGTCCTTGAGCCACCTTTCCCTCGGCTGGCGCTCCACCCGCTCGCTGGTCACCGCGCGCTGCCAGGCCGCGTAGTCCCGCTCGTTGATCGCGCCGAAGTAGCGCTGCAGCAGGCCACGCACGGTCTCGTACAGCGGGTGTTGGCTCGCGTCCGGGGTGCCCTGGACCTCCCTCGTACCGGGCTGATCGCTGCTCGGGACTGTCGTGGAGGACGGGATCACGGCGGCGGGCGTGGTCGGACCGGGATCCTCGTACCACGTCCGCGCCAGCAGTCCCCCCACCGCGGTGGCGATCACGGTGATCAGCAGTACCGGCAGCAGCCACAGCTGGCGGGGACGGTCGGGCGGCACGCCTAGAGGGTGCCACAACGGGGTCAGCCCACGCGGTGCAACCAGGTAACCGGAGCCCCGTCACCGGCCCGCCGGTACGGCTCGAGCGCGTCGTCCCACGACGCGCCCAGCAGCTCGTCGATCTTGTGCGCGAACGCCTCGCCCGCCCGGCTCGCCGACGCCATCGCACGCAGCTGGTCCTCGCCGACCACGATGTCGCCGTTCGCGGAGGTACGGGCGCGCCACAGGCCCAGCGTGGGCACGAAGCAGAACCGCTCGCCGTCCACGCCCTCGCTCGGTTCCTCGGTGACCTCGAAGCGCACCATCGGCCACGCCTTCAACGCCGTGACCAGCTTGGCCGCGGTGCCGGCGTCTCCGGTCCAGCCGCACTCGGCCCGGAGCTGACCCTGGGCCGCGGGCTGCGCGGTCCACTGGAGGTTCGCCCGAACCCCCAGGGTGCCCGAAATCGCCCACTCGACGTGCGGACATACCGCAGACGGCGACGAGTGGACGTACACCACGCCACGAGTGCTCACTGCTGACCTCCGCTTGATCGACGAGGAACCGTCTTCCCCTACGTCCTCGCCGCGGCGGGCAGCCCGCACTCCCTCTGTTGCTGTTGGCGCCCATTGTGCCTTGCGCACACACGTTCCCGCCATACCGGCCCGAAATCACCCGGCCGTGGCGCGCCGGGCGGGGTGGGCGGATACGGTGGTCTGGTTCGGGTACTGGGCGTCGGGGAGGTGTGCGGTGCGGCTGATCCGGCTGGATGGAGGGTCCTCTGAGGTCGGTGCCGACGTCCGTGCCGCGCTCGCCTCCTGGGGCAGCGGCGACGCCGTCCTCGGGGGCGTGGCACTGCTCGGCTCCCGGGCGGGCGGCGAGCAGCCGGTGGACGCGATCGTGCTGCTGCCGCGCGGAGTTCTCGTGATCGTCGGCGTGGACCTGCCCGACCCGGCGGTCCGCCTGGAGGCGCCGCTGTCCGGACAGTGGAAGACCGACGGCTGGCCGCTGGTCCGGCCCGACGGCGTGGTCAACCCGGCCGCGGACGTCACCGAGGTCGTCGCCAAGATCACCCGGCACCTGGAGCAGGCCCGGGTCGAGCCGCTGCCGGTCGGCACGGTGATCGCGGTCGGGCCGTACGTCTCCAAGGTCGAGCAGCCGACGTCGGACCTGCTGCGTGGCGTGCGCGTGCTGCACCCGGAGCCGATGACGCTGCTCACCGCGGCCCGCGAGCTCGCCACCCACCCGCGGCCGTGCACGGTGGCGCAGGCCCACGAGATCCTCACCGCGCTCGAACCGGACAACACGACGATCGCGGCGCTCGACCTCGAGGCCGAGGGGTTCACCGACACTGTCAAGCCCGACCTCTCCCAGGCCAGCACGATGGTGATCCCGCGGATCGCCCCGCCGCGCGCGCCGCGACCGACCCGGTCCGCCGCGCGCCGCGGGGGCGGCTCGGGGCTGCGCTGGCTGCCGGTGAGTGCCGCGGTGCTGGTGGCGCTGCTGCTGCTGACCGGGATCGTGTACGCGGTCGCGTCGGCCGGTGACGGCGACGACTCTCCGACGCCGGCCAGCCGGTCGCGGACCAGCGCCGCGGTGGAGGTCGGCGGGGTCTCGTTCGTCCCGAGGGGCACGACCACCGACGCCGACTGCGCGGCCCACGCCTACGGCGACGTGCAGGTGTACCTGCAGCAGAACCGCTGCGGCGAGCTCGTCCGGATGCGCTTCGAATCCGCAGCGGAGGGCAAGACGGCGGCGATCCTCGTGTCCGTGCTGCGCTTCCAGCAGAGCGCGTCGGCCACCGAGCTGAACCAGCTGGCCGACAAGCCGGGCAGTGGCGCGATCGTCGACCCGTCCGCCGAGGGCAAGCCCTGGCCGGGCGAGGACGAGCCGACCTTCGAGTCGGCGGCGTACGCGAGCGGCCGCGAGGGCAACAGCCTCAAACTCGTGCGGGCGGTGTGGATCGGCACCCCGTCCACACCGGACGACGAGCACCTCGTGGAGCTGGCGAACACCGCACTGAACCTCAGCGCGCCCTGAGCCTCGAGCCCTAAGCCGACAGCCACGCGACGAGCGCGTGCGCGCCGACCGCCACGCCCACCCCGGCCACCACGCTGACCACCACGTTCGCCGCCGCCAGCAGGTACGCCCGGTCCTCGGCGAGGCGCACGACCTCGTAGCCGAACGTGCTGTACGTGGTCAGGGCGCCGCAGAAGCCGGTGCCCAGCAGCACCGCGAGCGGCTGCGGCAGCGCGGTCCCGGCGCCGGCCAGGGCCCCCAGCAGCGCCGAGCCGGCCACGTTCACGATCAGCGTGCCCCACGGGAACGGGCCACCGTGGCGGGCGGTGGACCAGCTGGTCCACCAGGTACCGCAGCGGCGCGCCGACGGCCGCCCCCAGGACGACGAGCAGGGCGTTCACGGTCGACGTCCCAGGGCGACGAGCCGGGCCAGCCAGGTACCCGTGACCGTCGCCACGAGGGCGGCCGGCACGGTACCGGCGAGGTAGGCCACCGCGACGGTCCACTCAGGACCAAGCAGGGCGCGGACCTCCTCCGCGTAGGTGGAGAACGTCGTGAAGCCGCCGAGCACGCCGGTGCCGAGAATCGGGCGGACCAGCGGGTGCGCCGGGCGGACCTCGGTGACCAGGACCATGAGCGCGCCGATCGCGAAGCAGCCGACCACGTTGATCGCGAACGTCCGCCACGGGAAGGCACCCGGCTCGGTGGGCCACGCGAGCATCAGCCCGTAGCGGGCCAGTGCACCGAGCGCGCCGCCCACCGCCACCGCGGCGAGGATCCATCGGGTCACGGGCACAGTCTGTCGGGAAGGCGGCGGTGTGACGTGGACGGCATCCGCCACGCCGCACACCCTGACCGCCCGCCGACCCGGTGGCCGTTATCCTCGGTGCGCTCGTCTCACATCGCACGCGGAGGATCTTGTGGCGCAGAAGACCATTCTGGAGCTGGTCGACGACCTCGACGGGGGGACGGCCGACGAAACGGTGGCCTTCGCCCTCGACGGGGTCGAGTTCGCGATCGACCTCTCCGCCGCGAACGCCGCTCACCTTCGCGACACGTTCGCGGAGTTCGTCGCGCACGCCCGCCGCACCGGCGGCCGCAAGTCGCGTGGCAAGGCCGCCGCGAGCAACGGGTCGAACGGGAAGCCGGACACGCAGGCCGTCCGCGAGTGGGCCCGCAGCCAGGGCGAGACCGTCGCCGACCGCGGCCGCGTGCCCCAGGCGCTGGTCATGCGCTTCCAGGAGGCGCACTCCTAGTGCGGTAATCGGGCCGCGGACGGGGTCGCCCAGCGGCCCATCCGGCGCACGGCCCACACCGGGTGCGGTTCGAGCCGGCCCAGTCGCGGCTCCCGCATGACCCGTGCCGTGTTGCGCAGGAACGTCCGCACGCCGACCGACACGCCGCGCAGCGCGGCCGTGGTGACCAGCCCCGGATAGGCGCCCCGGCCGTAGAGCGTGACCGCCCAGCGTGGCAGCAGCGAGTACGCCAGGTGCCCGATGACCGGCTCGTACACCCGCACGCCCAGCGACAGCGCGCCTCGTGCCGGCGGCCGGTGCAGGAACCGGTAGATCTCGTCGGCGTCCTCGGTCCGCCGCAGCGACGGGCGCATCGCGGCGAGGTAGGCCGACATCTCCGCCACCGAGCCGGGCACCTCGGCCGGATCCAGCCCCACCAGCGACGCCGACACGCGCTGCTCGTCGAGGTAGCGGTCGGCGTGCGCCGCGGTGAGCGGGAAGCCCGCGCGGCGCACGACGGACAGGAACGAGGAGACCTCCGCGCAGTGCACCCACCGCAGCAGCTCCGGCTCGTCGATCCGGAACCGCTCCCCCGTCTGCGGGTCGACCGCGCGCAGCTCGCGGTGCACCTGCCGCACGCGGGCCGCGCGTTCGGTGATCTCCGCGCGCGTGCAGTAGGTGGTGGCGCCGACGAAGTTCGCCGTGCGGACCAGGCGGCCGAGGGGGTCGGTCCGGAAGTCGGAGTTCTGCATGACGCCGGCGACCGCGCGCGGGTGCAACGCCTGCAGGTAGAGGCTGCGGATCCCGGCGAGCCACATCGCGGGCTGGGCATGGAGCTGCCAGCTCACCGAGTCGGGCCCGAACAGTCCCGGGTCCGGCTCGGCGGGCGCCTTCCCAAGCTCACGGGTCATGGGCTCCATTGAACCTCGAACCCACGAGGGGCCGCCGCCAATGCCCGGAATGCGTCCTTCCGGGCATCCAGTGTCCGGAAGGCGTCCTTCCAGGCGGGGGTCAGACCAGCGGAGGCACCATGGCCTCGATGACGTGCGGACCGGGCTCGGCGAGCGCCTTCGCGAACTGGTCGGCGAGCTCCTCGGCCGTCGTCGCGCGGGTCGCCGGCACTCCCATGCCCCGCGAGAGCGCGACGAAGTCCAGGTCCGGGCCGGACAGGTCGAGCAGCTGGTTCGCCTTCGGCCCGGCGCCCTGCGCGCCCACCCGGGACAGCTCCATCCGCAGGATCGCGTAGGCGCGGTTGTTCAGCACGACCGTGGTCACGTCGAGGCCCTCGCGCGCCATCGTCCACAGCGACGAGACCGTGTACATCGCGCTGCCGTCGGCCTGCAGGCAGACGACCGGCCGGTCCGGGCAGGCGATCGCGGCGCCGGTCGCGACCGGCAGGCCCTGGCCGATCGCGCCGCCGGTGAGCGTGAGCACGTCGTGGCGCGGGGCGCCGGCGGTGGTCATCGGGATCATCAGGCCGGACGTGTTGGCCTCGTCGGACACGATCGCCGCCTCGGGCAGCAGCGCGCCGATCACCTCGGTCCAGTTCTGCGGGGTGAGCGGGCCGCTGGGCATGCCGGGCCGGACCGCCTCCTGCAGCACCGGATCCTGGTCCGCGGCGACCTCGTCGGCGAGGTGCTCGAGCGCGCCCGTGCCGTCCTCGCCGAGGACCGACAGCACGTGCACGTGACAGCCTTCCGGCACGAGCTCGCTGGCTTTGCCCGGGTAGGCGAAGAACGACACCGGGGACTTGGCGCCGACGAGCACCAGGTGCTTGGTCTCGGAGAGCTGCCACTGGACCTGCTCGGCGAGGTAGCCGAGCCGCTCGACGTTGGGCAGCCCGGCGCCGCGCTCGATGCGCGCGGGGAACGTCTCGGCGAAGAGCTTCGCCCCGGTGGCCGCGGCGACCCGGCTGGCCGCGAGCAGCCCGCGCTCCAGCGTGGTGCCGTGGCCGAGCAGCAGCACGGTCGGCTCGCCGGACCGCACGACCCGGGCGATCTCGGCGACCCGGTCGTCGTCGACCGGCACCGCGGGCGACACCGGCTCCTGCTCGCCGACCACGCCACCGTCCGACCAGGACACGTCGGCCGGCAGTACGAGGTTCGCGACCCGACCGGGCGATGACTGCGCGGCGGCGACCGCGGCGGCCCCGTCCGCGCCGACCTCCGCGGGGGTCTTGGACGTGCGGCTCCAGCCCTGCAGCCAGCCGGTGAGCGCGTCGATGTCGGACTCGAGCGGCGCGTCGAACCCCTTGTGGTAGCGGGCATGATCGCCGATCACGTTGACGAGCGGGGTGTGCGCGCGGCGGGCGTTGTGCAGGTTCGCGAGGCCATTGGCCATGCCCGGGCCGAGGTGCAGCAGCGTGGCCGCGGGCCGGCCGGCCATCCGGCCATAGCCGTCGGCCGCGCCGGTCACCGTCCCCTCGAACAGGCTCAGCACCGCGCGCATCTCGGGCACCGAGTCGAGCGCGGCGACGAAGTGCATCTCGGACGTGCCGGGGTTGGCGAAGCAGACGTCGACGCCGCCGCCAACGAGGGTCCGCAGCAGAGCCTGGGCGCCGTTAATGCTCACTGTTCCGCCTCCCCGGGATTCAAACCTTTGGTCACCTTGGGCGCGTGCCGTCCGGTTTGGTGCGTACTTGTGGCTGGGTTGCGTCCCGTTCCCCTTGGGTGCGGTTGGGAGCCGCTTGGGTGCGGTTGGGAGCCGCTTGGGTGCGGTTGGGAGCCGCTTGGGTGCGGTTGGGAACCGCTCGGCTCATGGGGTGTCACGGTTGTCCTTCCTCGTCGAACAGTACGCCGGGGTTGAGGACACCCTTGGGGTCGAACGCGTGCTTGATGCGGCGCATCAGTTCGACCTTGTTCGGGTCCTCCAACTCCAGGAAGTGCCGCTTCTTCTCGTGGCCGATGCCGTGCTCGCCGGAGATCGCACCGCCCAGCGCCATGCCGGTGGCGAACAGCTCGTGCAGCACCTTGTGCCGTACCTCGGGGTCCTTCTGGAACACCGCGAGGTGCACGTTCCCGTCGCCGGCGTGCCCGCAGCCGACCACCAGCGTCTGGTGGCCCTGCGCGATCTCGAGGACCTTCGCGAAGAACTCGGGCAGCGCGGCACGCGGCAGCACGGTGTCGATGATGTCGTCGGCGCCGGCGGTCCGCGCGGTGAAGAACGCCTTCTCCCGCGCCTCGATCAGCTTGCGGGCCGCGGGTCCGGGCAGCACGTAGACGTCCAGCGCACCGAGCTCGCCGAGCAGCGTGCCGGCCGCCTCGACGTCCTCGTCGAGCCGTTCGGAGCCGTTGTTCTCCAGCATCACCACGAGGTAGGCCTGCGAGGTGTCGCGGATCTGGTCCGGGATCCCCAGCGCCAGCTCGGCGCTGTAGGTGATCGCGCCCATCGTGAGCGCGTCGATGTACTCGAGGATGAGCGGGCCGATGCCGCTGCCGACGATCTTCGGCACCGCCCGCGCGACCGTGGCGAGGTCGGGGAAGGGCGCGAGAATCGTGGCCTGGTGCGCCTGCCGCGGCTGGAGCTTGAGCGTCGCCTCGGTGACGAGCGCGAGCGTGCCCTCCGAGCCGACGATCAGCTGGGTGAGGTCGTAGCCGGTGCTGGCCTTGACGAACTTGCCGCCGGTGCGGATGACCTCCCCGGTGGGCAGCACCGCCTGCAGGCCGAGGACGTGGTGGCGGGTGACGCCGTACTTGACCGCGCGCATGCCGCCCGCGTTGGTGCCCACGTTCCCGCCGAGGCTGGCCGACAGCTCGCCCGGGTAGACCGGGTAGAACAGCCCGTCGGCCAGGGTGCGCTCCTCGAGCTCGGCGAGCGTGACCCCCGGTTGCACGACGGCCACGTGGTTCTCGGTGTCGATCTCGAGGATCTGGTTCATCCGCTCGAACGACACGAGGATGCCGTCCGCGCGCGGGGTTGCCGAGCCGGAGAGGCCCGTGCCGCTGCCGCGCGCGGTGACCGGCGTGCCGGTCTCGGCGGCGAGCGTGAGGAGGGCGGCGACCTCGTCCGCACTGCCCGGTCGTACGACGTGGGCGGGCCGGGTCGGCGTCACGGTCAGGGTCTCGTCGTGCGTGTAGTCCTCGCCGATCGCGTCGCCGGAGAGCACGTGCTCGGCGCCGACGATCTCGCCGAGCCTCCCCGCGATGTCCGCCATTGCACTCCTTCCGTCTCCGCCGAACACCTTAGTTCGCCGACCTTCCCGGCAACACGTCCCGCGCGGGTACGTTCACGTCGCCGGGCACCGGTTTCCCGAGCACGACCGCGGCGCCGTACGCGGCGAGCGCCGGGGCCATCTGGATGCCGTAGCCGCCCTGCCCCGCGAAGAACGCGAACCCCGGGTGACCCGGCCACGCACCGACGACCGGAGCCCGGTCGGCGACGAACGAGCGCAGCCCGGCCCACGCCGTGTGCACCCGGCGCAGCCCGAGCGTGGTGACCTCGTTGATCCGCGCCAGGGCGAGCGCGACGTCGACCTCCTCCGGCTTGGCGTCACAGGGCTCGCTGGGTGTCTCGTCGGACGGGGAGACCAGCAGACGCCGTCCCTCGGGGCGGAAGTAGTACCGGTCGGCGGCGTCGCACACCAGCGGCCAGGTCGGGTCGACGGGCACCGCGCCGGACGCGACGGCGGCGGTGCGGCGCATCGGCCGCAGACCGATCGCGGGCACCCCGGCCCGGGCGGCGAGCTCGTCGGCCCAGGCCCCGGCGGCGTTCACCACGAGGCCGGCGTGGACCTCCTGGTCGCCGACCCGCGCCTGCCAGCCGGAGCCGTCCCGGGTGATCTCGGTGACCGGGCTCGCGGTGCGGACGGTGCCGCCACGGGCACGCAGGCCGCGGCGGTAGCCGTCGTGCAGGGCCATGACGTCGATGTCGCTGGCGCTGTCGTCGCGCGCGGCGGCCTTGACCTCGCGCAGGAACGGGCACAGCTCGCGGGCCTGCGCCGGGGTGATCCGCGGGGCGGGCAGGGCATCGAGGTGCGCCGCGCCCGCGTCGTCGGCACCGAGCCAGAGGACCGGGCGGGGCGTGAGCAGCGGCGGGGTGTCGAGCTCGGTCTCGAGGTCGCGGTAGCGGCGTTCGCTCGCGGCGGTGAGCGCGCGGATGACCGGACCGCCGTAGCTGGGCGCGTAGACGGCGGCGGACCGGCCCGTGGTGTGCGTGGCGAGAGCCGGTTCGGCCTCGGCGAGCAGGACCCCCGCCCGCGCGGCGAGCTCGTAGGCGATCGAGACTCCGGCGATGCCGCCGCCGACCACGAGGACGTCCACCATGCCTGTGAGCTTAATTCGGTTGCCGGTACGTCCTACCGTGGTTGGTATGGGAGTCGCGTCGATAAGGCTGCGCCGTCGCTGACAGCGGCGGCCTGATCCTGCTACAGCCCTGCGTTACGCGCTGACCCTTCCGGTCGGCCGTCGCTGTCTCCACGCACCTCGTTCCTTCGTGCTTGGAGCAGTCCTCCCATGCCTTCGACACCGTCCGGTGTTCATCTGCTGTCCTGCCCGCGCGTGATCCGGTCGCTGATCAAGCACTCGGGCGTCGGCCCCGGCGACCTGGTGATCGACTTCGGCGCCGGCCCGGGCGCGCTCACCGCCCCACTGGCCGCGACCGGTGCCGCCGTGCTGGCGGTCGAGCGTGACGACGCGTTCGTCCGCGTGCTGCGGCGCCGGTTCGCCGCTCGCCCCTCCGTCCGGGTTGTTCGGTCGGACCTGCGCTGGGTCCGCCTGCCGTGCCGGGACTTCGCGGTCGTGTCGAGCATCCCGTTCGCGGTGTCGACGCCGTTGCTGCGCCGGCTGCTGAGCCCGGTGTCGGGCCGGCTGGCGCACGCGGACCTGGTGGTCGAGTGGGGCCTGGCGCGTCGGCTGACCGCGTCCCGGCCGCGCGACCTGGAGTCGGCGTGGTGGGCGGCGCGGTTCGACCTGAGACTCGTGCGGCGGATCCCGTCCTGGTGCTTCACGCCGGCGCCGTCGGTCGACGCGGCCCACCTGTCGGTACGCCGAAGGTCCGGTTTGGACGGTCGTGGTTCGGCCGTGTTGTGGGCCCTGCTCGGTTCGGTGTACCGGCAGCCGTCCGTGCCGGCCCGGCGGGTGCTCGGCGAGTTCGCGGCGTACCGGCCCGCGCTGCGGATGTTGCGGGAGGCGGGAGCGGACCCCTCCGGACCGGCCGCCTCGGTCCAGGTCGGAGTGTGGGCACGGGTCGCGTCGGTCGTGGCCGTGGACCGGGGGATCGCCGTGCCCCGGCTGCCGCGCGGACTGCGCGGGTGAGCTCGTCCACGGTGTCGTCGGGCTGCCGCCTGGCTAAAATCGGTGTCGATGCCTGCGCTGCCTTGCGATGCTGACCGCCACCCCGGCACCAACGGGTGGCTGAGCTCGTGGGGAACGTGCGCTCACGGCCAGATCGCGGGCTGCCCACCCGGAGCCTGACCTCGTCGAACCACCGCCACCGTGCACCCGGGGCCGGTGGGTTCGCTGCGCATTCCGCTCCCACCCCACGACGAGGTAGCCACACATGGGCTCGACAACACCACTTACTCCCGCGCGCCTGCGGACACGTCTCGCCGCGTCCCTGCGCCAGGACACCCTGAGCGGCATTCTTCTCACCGCCGCAGTGGTGGTCGCGCTCGCCTGGGCCAACTCACCGTGGGCGCCCGCCTACGAGCATCTCCGGGAGATCACCATCGGGCTCAGGTGGGCGCACCTGGACCTGCCGCTACACGTCTGGGCCGCCGACGGACTGCTCGCACTGTTCTTCTTCATCGTCGGCAACGAGCTCAAACAGGAGTTCGTGCACGGAACGTTTCGCGACCCCCGGCACGCCCTGGTGCCGATGGTCGCAGCGGTCACCGGCGCTCTCGTACCCGCGGGACTGTTCGTCCTCATCACACTCGGTACCGATGGCGGCTCCCGTGGCTGGGGCGTTCCCATGGCCACCGACGCCGCCTTCGCCGTGGCCGTGCTCGCCCTGATCGGCCGGCACCTGCCCACGGCACTGCGCACGACGCTGTTGACACTCGCCGTGGTCGACGACCTGATCGCCATCGTGGTGACCGCCGTGTTCTACACCGACGGCATCAGCCCGGCACCGCTCGCCGCCGCCGTGGTCCTGCTCGTGGTGTTCGGCTGGCTGCAACGCGGGTGTGGCTTCGCGGCCCGCGTCGACCGGGCCCGCCTCCCGAATGTTCTGATCTACGCCCCGCTCGTGGTCGTCAGCTGGGCCTGTGTCCACGCCGCGGGCATCCACGCGACAATCGCCGGGGTCGCGATGGGGTTGCTCATGCGCACTCGCACCAAGCCCGGCGAACGTCTCGACCCCAGCCACCGTGCCGAACACCGGCTACGTCCGTGGGCCATGGGTGCCGCCCTGCCGATCTTCGCGCTCCTCTCGACCGGAGTCGCCATCGGTGGCGTGGGCGCCGACTCGCACGACCCCGTCACGCTCGGGGTCATCGCGGGGCTCGTGGTGGGCAAACTCGTCGGGATCGTGGCCGGCGCCTGGCTCGCCACCCGACTCACCGGAACACCGCTGGACCCCAGCCTCCGCTG
Source organism: Actinophytocola sp. (assembly GCF_050699935.1). Lineage (NCBI taxonomy): Bacteria > Bacillati > Actinomycetota > Actinomycetes > Pseudonocardiales > Pseudonocardiaceae > Actinophytocola > Actinophytocola sp. Next base: position 5,105 of record NZ_JBOHGB010000033.1, on the reverse strand, counting down.
GATCGACATCGTCGGCATGTCCCAGCTCGCCGGCATCGGGTTCACCGTCTCGTTGCTGATCAGCGAACTGTCCTACACCGACCAGCCCGACACCCTCGAACACGCCAAGGTCGGCGTCCTCCTCGGCTCACTCACCGCCACGTTCCTCGCGACCGCCATTCTCGCCGTCCGCAACAACCAGTGCCGCCGAGCCACGCACGACCGAACCGGAGCACCACGTCCGGCGACCTCTCCCGATCACGGGTGACGGACGCCGCGCCTCACGGTGTCCACTGTGGATCGCGGCCGCTCAGCCCCAGCACCCGGTCCAGCAGGGGGGCCGACTCGGGGACCGCCACCTCCGGGCCGAACGCGCCCATCCGCCTGCCCATCTCGCCGATCTCGGTAGCCATCTCGTGAACCGTCCACAGGACGGCCGCGTCGGTCTCGAGCGGCTGACCGGTCGCCCTCGCCAGGTCCCAGCCGTGGACCACCGGTTCGCCCACCATCATCATCGCGATCACGCGAGCGGGCATCGAACCGCCGGCCAGGCCGGTGTCGCCCTCGGTCGCACCCGGCTCGGCCCAGGCGGCCACCGCCCTGTCCAGCTGGCGCTCCAGCGTCTGCGGCCAGTCGCGCCGCGTCGTGAAGTCGGTCTGCTCGGTGACCGGGTCGTCGGCCGGCGCGGTCTGCTTGCGCGCGGCCAGCTCCGAGCGGAACGCCGACCAGAACGTCAGGTGGTTCACCAGCGCACGCACGTCCCACCCGGGACACGGCGTCGGATCCGTGAGCTGGTCGGGCTTCACGTTGCGGGCCACCGCCACCACCGACGTGGCCGCCTTCGCCATCATCTCGTGGAGTTCCATGTGCCGAACGCTACGCCCGCGCCGGTGGCGCGGCCAGGACGAACGCGACACGATCGGCGGTGTGGACTTCGAGCTCGACGACGACCCGGACCGCATCGACGTCGACGTGGTCTGGCGGTTCATGTCCACCCAGGCCTACTGGGGCCGCTGGCGCGACCGCGCCCAGGTCGAACGCCAGCTCGCCGGCGCGTGGCGGGTGGTCGGGGCGTACGACCGCGCGGGCGCGATGGTCGGGTTCGCCCGCGCGGTGTCGGACGGCGTGGCACTCGCGTACCTCGCCGACGTGTTCGTCGTCGAGCGGGCACGCGGGCACGGGCTGGGCAAGTCGCTCGTCCAGGCCATGATCGAGGACGGGCCCGGCGCCGACTTCCGGTGGATGCTGCACACCGCCGACGCGCACGGGCTCTACCACCGGTTCGGGTTCACCGAGCCCGACACCACCTACCTCGAACGACCCGGCAAGCACACGCGGAACGACGAGTCGGCCGGCGAGTCGGTCAGCGGGTCATAGCCGCCAGCTCGCGCCGGCACGCCGCCGCGCTCTCCGTGAGGTGCGCGAGGAACGCCGGCACCGCCGGGGGTCCCGACACCCGCTCGACCGTCGCCGCGTAGATGCCGCGGGTGGGCTCGGCACGCAACCGCTTCACCACCACGTCCGGCCGGGCCACGCCCGCGCCCAACCCCGGCACCAGCGTGACGCCCAGCCCGGCCGCGACCAGCCCCTGCTTCGCCGTCCACTCCGGCACGACGTACCGCACGTGCGGTACCAAGCCCGACCGCAGGCACGCGGCGATCAGCGTGTCCTCCAGCGCCGTCGAGCCCGCGATCCAGTCCTCCTCCGCCAGCTCGGTCAGCCGCAGCGTCCGCCGGCCCGCCAGGCGGTGCGCCCGCGGCAGCGCCACCAGGATCGGATCGTCGAGCAGGTGGCGCAGCGCCAGGCCGGCCACGTCCGTCGACCGTCCCGAGTGGAGGTTCAGGACCGCGACGTCCAGCTCGCCCGCCCGCAGGCGCGCGACCTGCGCCGCGGTCACACCGTCCGAAAGGGACAGCTCCACGTGCGGGTGAGCCGCCCGGAACGCCGCCATCGCCCGCGGCACCAGGACCGCCTCCGCCGTGGCGAACGCGCCGATCCGCAGCCGGCCGCCGTCCAGCTCGCGCAGCGTGGCCAGGTCGCGCCGCGCGGTCTCCAGCCGGTCGAGCACCGCATGCGCGTGGTCGAGCAGCAGACGACCCTCGTCGGTGAGGCGCACCCCGCGCGAGCCACGGTCGAACAGCGGCACCGCCAGCGACTCCTCCAGCGCCGCGACCTGCCGCGACACCGCGGACTGCGTGTACCGCAACGACTTCGCGGCCGCGGTGATCGACCCGTGCACGGCGACCTCACGGAAGGCGGTCAGTCCGGCGATGTCCATCTCTCATACCTACCATGCGGAACATTCACTTGTCGCATGTCACGGAGTTGCTTAGCGTCGGCGCCATGCCCACGATCGCATCGCTCCCAACCGCACCTCAGGGGAACGTGACGCAAACCAGCCACAAGTACGTGACCAGACAGAGGCTTTCGTCTCCCAACGCGACCACAAGGGTTAATTCCGGGGAGGCGGTAGGACAACCATGACCACGACGTTCCACAACCCGCCCACCGCGCCACCACCGGCCGGTCCCTATTCCAACCTCGCCGACATCGACCTCGGATCGACGCGGCTGCTGCTCCTCGCCGGCCAGGTCGCGATCGACGGGGACGGCCACGTGGTCGGCGAGGACGACATGAGCGTGCAGACCGCGTTCGTGTTCGACGCCATCGCCGCGCTGCTCGCCGATCGCGGCGCCACGTTCGCCCACGTCGTCAACATCCGCACCTACCTCGCGGACATGGACCGGCGGGCCGAGTACGGCGAGGCCCGCCGCCGCTACCTTCGCGACCCGCTGCCGACGAGCACCACGGTCGAGGTGTCGCGGCTGTTCCGGCCCGGCCTGCTGCTCGAGGTCGACATCACCGCCGTGGTTGCAGGAACGGCGTGAGCAGCCCCGGCACGGCCTCGGCCGCGAGCCGCAGCCCCTCGCTCTCGCCGACGTCGCGCACGAGGTACTGACCGGTGTTCGCCGCGGTCGTCGCGGCGATCGTGACCAGGCCGGCCCGGCGCTGGAACGGCGAGCTGCGCACCGTCCACCCGATGACGCCGCCGCGCAGCAGGGCGACCGTGTGCCGGCTGCCCGCGCCGTAGCGGGTCACCACGTAGTCGCCGGACAGGCCGTGGCCGAGGTTGCGGTAGTCGTCGAGGGCGAGCGCGATCGCCGGCGGCGTCAGCACGACCGCGGCGATCCACGCCATGTGCAGCAGTACCACCGTGAGCAGCAGCCCGAGCACGGCCAGCACCGCGACCACGAGGAACACACCCAGCAGGGCCCAGACGAGCCGCCGGGTCCGCGCCGCCCGCGGGTGCGGCCTGATGTCCACATCGGACAACGCGGACGCGCCGAGCACGTCGGCCGCGACCCGGTGGGCGATCGCGAGCGGGGCGGCCGGCAGCAGCGTCTTCGGGTCCGAGCGCTCCCGGTTCGAGCGCACCCGCAACCCGGTCGCGACCACGTCGACCCGGGCGGCGCCGAGCACCCGCCAGGCGAGCGCCTCGAACACGTCGACCCCGCGCAGCCGCCGCTGCTCCAGCGACAGCGAGCGGGTGGTGAGCAGGCCGCGGTGCACCCGCAGCGCGCCGTGCTCCCGGGTCAGCCGGTAGCGCCACCACATCTCCACGAACAGCAGGAGCGACCCGACGAAGCCGACCACCAGCCCGGCCGCGACGAGCACCGCGATGAGCCCGACCAGGGGCAGCCCACCGAACATGTCGCGGACCGTCCGGAACACCGCGCCCTGCAGGTCGAACCATTCCGACACCTGCATCACCGCCCCGAACGCCGCCGCGCCGAGCAGCGGCGTGGTCACCGAGATCGGCGCGTACCGCAGCCATGCCCAGTCGAGCTCGGCGAGCGGTCGGCCCGCCGCGGCGGGCGCTGTGGGCCGTGTGGCGGATGGTGTGGCGGACGGTCCGGGGGGCGTGGCCGGCGTGGTGGCCGGGCCGGGCGGCGCGGGTCGGTCGAGCAGCAGCCGGCGCAGCTCCTCGGCGTGCGCGCGGCCGACCGGGTCCAGCGTGAGGTGACCCTGCTGGCCGGTGACCTGCTGACCGGTGCCGATCTTGACCTTCGCCAGCCCGAACGCGCGCAGCAGCGGGTTCGCGGTCAGGTCCACCGTGCGCACCCGCTCGCGCGGGATCGAGCGCAGCTTGTGCAGCACCCACGCGTAGCGCAGCTCGACGCGCTCGTCGGTGACCCGGTAGGTGGTGTGCCGCCAGCGCAGCCGGTCGACCAGCGCCCCGACCGCGGTGAGCACGAGCACGCCGGCGATCGCGATCACCAGGACGGGTCCGGCCGGGCGGTCGTTGCGCAGCATGCCCAGCACGATCGGAGCGGCGATGGACACGCCGATCCCGGCGAGCGTCAGCGTGGTGACCAGGACCGTGTGCCGGTGCAGCCGCCGCCACTCGCCCAGGCCGGCGGCGGGGTCGGCGTTCATGTGGCGTCCCCGCGGTTGGCCTGCGCGGTCTCGGTCAGCCGCGCCACCAGGTCGGCGGCCAGCTCGTGGTCCAGCCCCTGGATCTTGAGCGGCCCCGCCGCCGACGCAGTGGTGACCGTGACGCTCGACAGCCGGAACAGCTGCTCCAGCGGCCCGCGCGCGGTGTCCACGGTCTGGATCCGCGACATCGGCGCGATCCGCCACTCCTGCCACAGCCAGCCGGCGCGCGTGTAGACCGCGTCCTCGGTGACCTCCCAGCGGTGCACCTGGTAGCGCCAGAACGGCACGACGACGCCGTACGGCACGCCGATCGCCAGGACGACGCCCATCGCGAGCAGCAGCCACGGCCGGGCCGGCGTGAGGAGCACCGCCAGCACGGCCAGGATCACCGCCGGGACCAACGTGGACAGCAGCTCGTTGGTCAGCCAGTAGCTCACCGCGCGCCGCTCGACCCGGTTCCGGGGCGGCCGCAGCCGTATCTCGTCCACAGTTCTCCTCCCCCTTTCCTCGTCCGGAACGGTAGGCGTCCCGGAGTGCACCGGCGTCGGCCCGGAGAACGATCCCTCTCGTCATTCCCTGGTTGACGCCGCTCGGCTATCTTGCCGTCCCATGAAGCGTGCGCTCACGATTGTCCTACTCGTTCTGGCCGCGCTGGTGGTCGTGCCCGGCGGCACGGCGGGCGCCGACCC
>NZ_JBOHGB010000032.1:0-55387 GCF_050699935.1 Actinophytocola sp. | reverse complement strand
GGAGGGAAGACGGCGAGTAGCGCAGGAACGAAGCGAACCATTCAACACCGTGAGCGGGAGCGACGCAGCGTTCGCCGTCTGGACCGACGATCGCGCGCAGGCGCGCCAGCGCCGAGCACGCGACGAGGGAAGACGGCGAGTAGCGCAGAAGCCAAGCGAACCAACCAACACCGCGAGCGGAAGCGACGAACCATGAGCACCGTGACCCGCACCCGGCCCAAGCGGCTCGCGCCCGGCAGCACGGTCGCGATCGTCGCGCCGGCCGGCCCGCCGCAGCCCGAGCTCGTCGACCGCGGAGTCGCGGTGCTGCGGGACTGGGGACTGCGCGTGCGCGTCGGTGCGCACGTCCTCGACCGGCATCCCGAGCTGCCCTACCTCGCCGGCCTCGACGCGCACCGCGCCGCCGACCTGCAGCGCGCGTGGTGCGACCCGGAGGTCGACGCGGTGGTGTGCGCCCGCGGCGGCTACGGCGCCATGCGGGTCCTCGACCTGCTCGACTGGGACACGATGGCCGAGTCGACGGCGCGGGCCGGGCCCAAGGTGTTCACCGGCTCCAGCGACATCACCGCTTTGCACGCCGCGATCGGCGAGCGCCTCGGTGTCGTGACGGTGTTCTCCCCCATCACGGCGGGCGAGTCGTTCGACCAGACCGCCCAGAAGTACCTGCGCACCACGCTGTTCGAGCCGGAGTCGATGCTCACGCTCACCGGGCCCGCGGTCGCCACGATGAACCACGGCACCGCGACCGGGATCGTCGTCGGCGGCAATCTCAGCCTGCTGTCGTCGTGCGTCGGCGCGGCGGACCGGGCGCCCGACGGCTCGATCGTGTTGCTGGAGGACGTGCACGAGGAGCCCTACCGGATCGACCGGATGCTCACCCAGCTGCTGCGGTCGGGCTGGTTCACCGGCGTGTCCGGCATCGCCCTCGGCTCGTGGACGGGCTGCGGCGAACCGTCCGATGTGTACGCCGTGTTCGCGGACCTGCTGGGCGGGCTGGGGATTCCGATGGTGTGGGAGCTCGGCTTCGGCCACGTCCCGGCACAACTCACCATCCCACTCGGCGTGACGGCGACCCTCGACGCGGACGCCGGCACACTCACCCTCGCCGAGCCCGCCCTGAGCTAGCCGCGCCGACCGTACGATCGCGACATGTCCGTCTTCCGCACGCCTCAGGTCATTCTCTTCAGCGAGGACCTCCCGCGGGCCGTCGCCTTCTACGCGCGGCTGGGCTTCACCGAGACATTCCGGGTGCCCACCGACGGCGAGCCGATTCACGTCGACCTCGCCCTCGACGGATACCAGATCGGCATCGCCTCGGCGGTCTCCACCCCGCGATGACCATGGCCTGGATCCCATGACCGAGGGCCAGCGTGCGGCGGTCGTCCTCTGGACCGACGACACCGCATCGGCGTACGGCGACCTGGTCGCGAGTGGTGCCACTCCCCTGGCGTCCCCGCACGTCTGGCTCGATCGTCTGCTGATCGCGTGGATCGCCGATCCCGACGGCAACCCGATCCAACTCGTCCAGTCGCTGTGAGGATCCTTGGCTCAGGCGACGGGATCGCGCGGGCGGTGGTTCGCCACCGCCTCCCGGAGCGCCGCGCCGGCGTCCGTGACGAGCGGATCGCCGTGGCCGAAGCACGCCGTCTCGACGTCCAGCTCCGCCAGCCGGCGGAACGCGGCCAGCTGCCGGTCCTCGTCCTGGTTGAACACGCCCAGTATCACCTCGCCCGCCGGGCTCCTGGCGATCGTGTCGCCGGTGAACAGGATCCGGTGCCGGCAGGTACACGGCGACGCTGCCGGGCGTGTGTCCCGGGACGGCCAGCACCCGCGCCCCACCACCGAAGTCCTGCTCCTCCCCACCGGTCAGCGCAACGTCCACTGTGGTCGGTGGGGTCGGCGGGAGACCCAGCGCGCCGATCTGATCCCACAGCGCCGCGTCGAACTCCGTGAGCACCGGCTCGGGGCGTCGTGCCTTTCCGGTGACGAACGCGGCGTCGGCCTCGTGCACAATGGACCGGGGCGCCGTGCCACGCGCGGACCTCCGCCGCGGCGCCGGCATGATCCTCGTGCCCGTGCGTGATCACGATCCACTCGACCGCGGCTCGGTGATCTCCATGCCCCCCGCTAGCGGTCCGCCGATTCGCCCCTCGGTTCGCTGTCAGCGCATACGATCGCGGGATGGACGTCCTGCGCCGCCGCAGCCTGCTCACCGCCGGACTCGTCACGGGCGCGGCCCTCAGCGGCTGTACCGCCGAGGCGCGGCCGGGGACCCGGTCCGCCGCGTTCGACCCGGACGACTGGGACTCCGTGCGCGCGCAGTTCCCGCTCGACCCGGACCTCGTCCACCTCGCGGCGTTCGTGCTCGCGGCGCACCCGAAGCCGGTCGGTGACGCGATCGACCGGCACCGCGCCGGGCTCGATCGGGACACCGCGCACTACGTCCAGGAACAGCACCAGGCCGAGGACGAGGTCCGCCGCGCCGCCGCCGGCTACCTCAACACGGAGCCGGCGAACATCGCGCTCACCGACAGCACCACGATGGGGCTCGGCCTGCTCTACTCCGGCCTGAAGCTGCGCCCCGGCCAGGAGATCCTGACCACCGAGCACGACTTCTACGCCACCACCGAGGCCCTGCGCCTGACGAGCGAGCGCACCGGTGCCACCGTCCGCCGCATCCGGCTCTACGACGAGCCGTCCGCCGCGAGCGAGGCCGAGATCGTCGCCCGGCTCCGCGCCGCGATCGGGCCGCGTACCCGCGTGGTCGCGGTGACCTGGGTGCACTCCGGCACGGGCGTGCGGCTGCCGATCCCGGCCATCGGCGAGGCCGTCGCCGAGGCCAACGCCGGCCGCCCGCCCGCCGACCGCGCGCTGCTGTGCGTCGACGGCGTGCACGGGTTCGGCGCGGTCGACACCGACATCGGCGACCTGCGCTGCGACTTCCTCGCCACCGGTACGCACAAGTGGCTGTTCGGGCCGCGCGGCACCGGGCTGCTGTGGGGCCGGGAGTGGGACGCGCTCGCCGCGCTCATCCCGACCTTCTCCGGCGACGCGGGCGGGCCCGGTGCCGCGTTCACCCCCGGCGGGTACCACTCCTTCGAGCACCGCTGGGCGGCCCGCGAGGCGTTCGAGTTCCACGGCCGGATCGGCCGCGACCGGATCGCCGCCCGCACCGCCGAGCAGGCCGGCCAGCTCAAGGAGGGCCTCGCCGGGATCGACGGCGTCCGGCTCGTCACACCCGCCACACCGAGCCTGTCCGCCGGGATCGTCTGCTGTGAGCTGTCCACGATGGACGCCTTCGCGGCGACCGCGGCGCTGCGCCAGGAGCACCGGATCGCCGCGAGCGTCACGCCCTACGCGCAGCAGTACCTGCGGCTCGGGCCGAGCATCGTGACCACCCCGGAGCAGATCGACCGGACGATCGAGGCGGTCCGCACGCTCGCCTAGACCGCCCACCGTCCACTTCGGTCACTACGCGTGCGCCGGCTCGGGCAGCGGCGCGCCGGTCTCCAGCAACGTCTTCATGCTCGCGATCAGGTGCGGCCAGCCGCCGCTCTGCTCGAGCCGGCCGCTGACGGCCTTGTACATCTCGGTTTCGCCGGCGAAGCCGTCGTGCGTCACGGTCAGCCTGACCACCGGCCCGGCCTCCTCGATGTCGAACGCGATCTGCGTCTGCGGCTCCTCCCGCAGCTCCGCGAGCCGCTCCGGCGACCAGCCGAACAGCTCCGCGTGTTCGGGCTGGTACTTGTGCCAGCTGTACGCGAGCCGGCGGTGGGGGTCGGACTCGAGGACGACCTGGCCCTGGTCCGTGGCCTGCTCGTCCGGCCCGTGCCGCAGCAGGACCGGCGAGCCGACCCGCCAGTCCGACACGAGCTCGAGGCCGCTCCAGTACCGGCGGGTGAACTCCGGCTCGGTCAGGGCGCGCCAGAGCCGCTCGGGCGTGGTGTCGATGAACGTGGTGTAGACGAACGTGGGATCGCCCATGGGTTCTGCCTCCAATGCGGTCTTCAGGTCGGCCAGCGCGTGCACGCGATCCCGGTCGTAGCGGTGGATCCAGCGTTGTGCGATGGCGTTGATCGGCTCCGCGTTGAGGTAGTGCAGCTTCTCCCGGCCGCGCCACACGACGGACACGAGGTTGGCGCCCTCGAGCACCGCGAGGTGCTTGCTCACCGACTGCCGGGCCAGGTCCAGCCCCGCGCACAGCTCGCGCAGGCTCTGCCCGTTGCGGTCGTTGAGCCGGTCCAGGAGGCGCCGCCGGCTCGGATCGGCCAGCGCCCGGAACACGTCATCCATCAGCCACCTCAACATGCAGCCATTTGACTGCATGACTATAGGCAGCCAATTGGCTGCACGTCAACGGTGGCGGCGAGAAGGTGGCAGCGACGACGGCAGCTGGAATGGGAAGGTGGACCGGTGAGCGAGCCGACCCCGCGCCAGCGGATCCTGGCCGAGTGCGCTCGGCTCGGCCGGCCGGAGGTGGTCGCCCGTTGCGTGCGCCTCCTCGAGGGCGGCGACGTGGCGGACGCGTTCGTGCGCGTGCTCGCTGGCCGCACCGCGTCGTGGTGGCTCGCCCGCCGTGAGGACGAGGAGCTGCGCTACTGGGCGCGGGTGTGGAGCGCCCGCGGGTTGCTGTGGGCGTGGGAGGCCAGCGCACTCCCGGCGTTGCGCATGGCTCTGCACGACCCGGCGTGGCGGGTGCGCGAGATGGCCGCGAAGGTCGTCGCCCACAACGTTCTCGGCGACGCGTTCGACGACGTGGCCCGGCTGCGGACGACCCGGTGCGCCGGGTCCGGGCCGCGGCGACCCGAGCGATCACGACCCTCACGGCGAAGGGCGCGTGAGCACCGCGGGGCACGGCGACGAGCCCGTGCGGCGTGCTCGCGTCGCCGTCAGATGAACGTGCGGTGCGACCAGCGCAGCGGGTCCGGGCGGACCAGCGACACCGCGGCCAGCACGGAGGCCGCGACCGCCAGGAACACCCAGCCCCACACGTAGAGCAGCTGCTCGCCGTCCGCCGAGTACGGCGCCACCATGAACACCGAGATCGCCACGAACACCGCCAGCTGGCGCGGCTTCCACGGCAGTCCGGCCGCCAGCACCAGGCCCCACGACAGGTACCAGGGCAGCAGCGTCGGCGACAGCACCGACACCGCGAGCAACCCGAACGCCGCCAGGCGCACCGCGCCCGGCCCGCCGTCCCGGGCGCGCCACCACATCCGGATGAGGAGCACCAGCAGCACGGTCTGGCCGATGAGGCGGGTGACCGTGATGACCCAGTCGGCCGGCACCTGGATCGCGATGCCGAGGACGCTGTGCAGGATCTCCCCCGACGCGGTCGACATCGACAGCCAGTTCACCAGCTTCGCGGACGCGTTGATCTCGCGGATCCAGCCGTAGTCCACCCCGGCGAGCAGCGAGACCGACCCCAGCACGACCACGAACGTCGCCACCGCGCACGTGCACGCCCGCGCGAAGTTCCGCCACCGCGTCGAGTTCAGGTGCCCGGCCCACACCCACACCAGGAACGGCAGCGCCACCAGCGCGCTGGCCTTCACCCCCACCGCGAGGGTCGCCAGCGCGAAGCCCGCCACATGCCGCCCGTCCAGCATCAGCAACGTGCCCGCAGCCAGACACCCGATCAGCAGTAGGTCGTTGTGCGGGCCACCGACCAGGTGCACCACCGTCAGCGGGCCCGCCAGCATCCCCCACGCCGCCACCGGCAGCCGCCCGCCGAGGTGGCGCACCAACCCGGGCAGTGCCCACAGCAGGAGCCCGAACCCGGCCACGAGCACCAGCCGCATCAGCAGCGCGCCGCCCAGGATGTTCGGGCCCGTCAGCCACACGGTTCCCTTGGCCAGCAAGATGAAGAAGGGTCCGTACGGCGCGGGCTGGTCGAGCCAGAACGGGTGCACGTTCTCGATGAGCTCCGGTGAGCTCAGCACGGTCGGGTCGGCCCGGTACACGTCGAAACCCGCCAGTGCCGTGGCGCCCTGCGCGAGGTAGGAGTACACGTCCCGGGTGAACATCGCGGGCGCGAGCAGCATCGGCGCGATCCAGCACACGGCCGCCCAGACGACCGGCCGGGTGCCGACGCGGCCGGCGAGGACCAGCCTGCCCAGGCGCACCCATGCCCACACCAGCAGCACGACGCCCGCGTAGACGACGACCGTGGAGAGCATCTTCCCGTGCCCGAAGCGCAGCCACGAGATCGGACCGTCCGACATGAACGGGTCGTTCACCGCGCCGGCGGCCGCTCCGAGCCCGCCGAGCAGCATCATGACCGAGCCGACCGTGCCGAGCGCGATCGTGCGTCTCGGGGTGGTCGATCGTTCGGGGGTCGCCGGGGTGTCGCCGGTGGCGCGCTCGATGTCGGCTCCCCCGGGTGCGGCTTCGATTTCCGTGCTCAACGTGCGATTCCAACCGGTGTGAGTGGTTCGTCGTAGGGCTTGAAGACTTTCAATGGATCCGGCCGCAGCAGCGAGACGCCGGCCAGCACCGACACGCCGACCGCGAGCCCGATGAACAGCCAGTCGTAGAGGGCGTCGTCGCCGGCCGGGGTGTAGGTCAGCACCAGGAACACGGCGATCGACACCTGCACGGCGAGCTGGCGGCGCCTCCACGGCAGCGCGGCGGCGAGTACGAAGCCCCAGGTCAGGTACCACGGCAGCGTGGCGGGCGAGAGGATCGCGACGGCCAGCAGCGCGATCGCGGCGCGCTTGACCGCGTCCGGGCCGCCGTCGCGTGCGCGCCACCACTGCTTGACCAGGATGACGACCAGCAGGACGCCGCCGGCGATCCGCAGTGCGTTGACGAAGTACACCTTCGGCAGGTCGATCGCCAGGCCGACGACCTGGTGGACCAACTCACCGGTCCCGGTGGGCAGCGACAGCCAGTTGACGATCGCGGTCGGCGCGTCCAACGCGGCGATCCAGCCCAGGTCCACTCCGGACACGAACGTCGCCACGGCGAACGTGACGACGAAGATTCCGACCGAGCTCGCACAGGCCCGCGTGAAGTTGCGCCATCTCGTGGAGTCGAGGTGCCCGGCCCACACCCAGACGAGGAACGGCAGGGCGATCGCGGCGGTGGCCTTGACCGCGACCGCGAGCGTCACCAGCACGATGCCAAGCACGTGCCGCCGGTCGAGCATCAGCGCGGTGCCGGCGGCGAGGAAGCCGACCATCAGCAGGTCGTTGTGCGGACCGCCGATGAGGTGCACGACGGTCATCGGTCCGGCGATCGCGAGCCACATCGCCACCGGCAGCCGGCCGCCGAGCTGGCGCACCAGCATCGGCATCGCCCACAGCAGCAGGACGACGCCGATCACCAGGCCCAGCCGCATCAGCAGCACGCCGGCGATCATGTTCGTCCCCGTGACCGAGACGACGCCCTTGGCCAGCAGAATGAACAGCGGGCCGTACGGCGCCGGGGTGCTCTGCCAGAACGAGTCGACGTTGTCCACCACCGGCTCGACGTCGAGGTTGCCCGGGCCGACCGCGAACGGGTCGAACCCGTGCAGCGGCAGCGTGCCGTAGGCGATGTAGAGGTAGGCGTCCCGGCTGAACACCGGTGGCGAGAACAGCATCGGCACGATCCAGCACCCCGCCGCGACGAGCACCGGCCGCGTGCCGACCCGGCCGGCGAGCACGTGCCGGCCCAGCCGCATCCAAGCCCAGACCACCAGGAGGAATCCGAAGTAGAGGATGATCGTGGCGAGCATCCGCCCGTGTCCGTACCGGACCCACGACATCGCGCCCCGCCCGATCAGCGGGTCCTGCGCCAAGATCGCCCCCGCACCGAGCGCGCTGACCAGGATCAGCACGCTGCCGATCGTGCCGAGCGCGATCGTGCGCACCGGCAACGGGTGCGTGCGCACACCGGGCTCCGCGTCGGTCGCGTCGACGATGGTCACAGGAGGCGCCCCGGGGGTGGCATCGGTGGTGGTGAACATGGCGGTTCGAGATTACACAGGGGCACTGGTCTGTTTGCCGCAACCGGCGCTTTTGGCGCACGAGGCGTGCCGGACGTGGCACCGCGGGTAGCGATCAAGCCTCGGTCGGTTGAGTCGTCGGGAGGGCGGCCAGCAGCGATCGGGTGTACTCGTGCTTCGGGTCGCGGAGCACGTCGTCCACCGGTCCCACCTCGACCAGCTCGCCGCGGTACATCACGGCAACCCGATCCGCGACGTTCCACGCCAGGCCGAGATCGTGCGTGATCACCAGCCCGGCGAGGTCCAGATTCGCCCGCAGGCGCAGCAGCAGCGCCAGGATCTCGCCGCGCACCGAGGCGTCCAGCGACGCCACCGGCTCGTCGGCGACCAGCAGCGCCGGCTCCAGCGCCAGCGCGCCCGCGATCACCACCCGCTGCCGCTGCCCGCCGGAGAGCTGGTGCGGCAGCAGCGGCATGAACTCCTCGGGCGGGCGCAGCTCCGCCGCTTCCAGCGCGGCGGCCACCTTCTCCCGCTCGCTGCCCGCGACCCGGTGGATGCGCAGGCCCTCCGCGACCGACTCGTACACCGAGTGCCGCGGGTTCAGCGCGCTCGTCGGGTCCTGCAGCACGAGCTGCACCTGCCGCCGGTAGGCCTTCAGCCCACGTGTCGACGTGGGAGCCGCCGCGCCGTCGTAGATCACCCGCCCGCCGGTCGGCTGCTGCAGGCCGAGGATCGTGCGCGCCAACGTCGTCTTGCCCGAACCGGACTGGCCCACCAGCGCCACGATCTCGCCGCGCCGCACGTCGAGATTCACGCCCGCGACCGCGTGCGTGAACTCCCGGCCGCGGCCGGTGAACGTCACCCGCAGATCCTCGGTGCGCAGCAACGGTTCCCCGGACGCCTCCCCCGCCACCGGCGGCTCCGGCAGGCCCAACGGGCTGCTCGTCGCCGGGGCGTAGCGGTAGTCCGGATCGCCGACGGTCGGGAACGCGGCGGCGAGCGCCTTGGTGTGCGGGTGCTCCGGCTCGGCGATGATCGACGCCGCGACGCCCTCCTCCACGATCCGGCCCTCGTACATCACCGCGAGCCGCTGGCAGGTCGACGCGAGCACGGCCAGGTCGTGGCTGATCATGATCAGCCCGATGTCCTGCCGCGCCACCAGGCCGGTCATCAGGTCGAGCACCTGTGCCTGGACGATCACGTCGAGCGCGGTGGTCGGCTCGTCCGCGATGATCAGCCGCGGCTCGCACGCCAGCGCCATCGCGATCATCACCCGCTGCTTCTGCCCGCCGGACAGCTCGTGCGGGTAGGCATCGCCCTTCGTGGCCGGCAGCTCGACCTGGGCGAGCAGCTCGGCCACCCGCGTGCGCAGCTCGGCCGCCGGCGGCGGCGGCTCGCTGTGCAGCAGGATCGGCTCGGCGATCTGGTCGCGCACCCGGCGCACCGGGTTCAGCGCGTGCATCGCCCCCTGGAACACGATCGCCGCGGACGTCCAGCGCACCGCGCGCAGCCGGCCCCACCGCATCGCGCGGACGTCCTCGCCGTCGAGCAGGATCGCCCCGGTGATCTCGGCCGTGGCCGGCAGCAGCCGCAGCACCGACATCGCGAGCGTCGACTTGCCGCAGCCGGACTCCCCCGCGAGGCCCAGCGTCTCGCCGGCACCCAGGGTCAGGTCGACCTCGCGCACCGCCTCGACCTCGCGCGACCCGCCGCGGTAGCGCACGGACAGGTCCTTGAGCTCCAGCAGCGTCGTGTCGTCGGGCATCCGCTCAGCCCTCCCGCAGCCGTGGGTTCAGCACGCCCTCCAGCGCCCGCCCGCACATGGTGAAGGCCAGCACCACGATGCCGATCGCGATGCCCGGCGGCAGCAGGTACCACCAGGCGCCCGCGATGACCGCGCTGTCCAGCCACGCCGAGCGAAGCATGGACCCCCACGACGGCCGCATCGGGTCGGGGTCGCCGAGGCCGAGGAACGACAGCGTCGACTCCGCCACGATCGCGCTGCCCACCGCGAGCGTGGTGTTGACGAACACCAGCGGCAGCACCGCCGGCAGCACGTGCTTGGTGATCACGTGCAGGTGGCCGCCGCCGAGCGCCCTGGACCGCTCGATGTACGGCCGCGCCTCGATGGTCAGCGTCTGCGCACGCACCAGCCGGGCCGCCGACGGCCACGACGTCAGCCCGATCGCCAGGATGATCGTGCCCATCCCCCGCTCCAGCACCGTGGACAGCGCGATCGCCAGCACGAGGGCCGGGAGCACGAGGAAGAAGTCGGTGACACGCATCAGCGTGGCCGACACCCACCGGCCGTAGTGCGCGGCGAGGATCCCGATGATCGTGCCGATCGCGATCGACAGCAGCGTCGCCACGAAGCCGACGGTCAGCGAGACGCGGGCGCCCCACAGGGTCAGCAGCAGCACCGAGCGGCCCGGCCGGTCGGTGCCCAGCCAGAACTCCGAGCTCGGCGGCTCCAGCCGGCCGCCGGTCGCCTCCGTGACGTCCAGGCCCTCCCGGTCGGTCAGCACCGGCGCGAGGATCGCGAGCAGCACGATCAACACGAGCAGGCCGAGGCCGGCCAGCCCGGTGCGCTGCTTGGCGAACTCGCGCCACCCGGCGGCGAACGCGGCACCGCGGCGCCGCCACGCGAGCGTGCGGGCGCTCGGCGTGGCCGGCGCGGTCGTGGCCGGCTCGGTCGGCGCGGTCATGACGCACGCACCCGTGGGTCGAGGACGCGGTACAGGACATCCGCGAGCACGTTCATGGCGATCACCGCGCCCGCCAGCACGATGAACGTGCCCTGCAGCAGCGGCAGGTCGCGCCTGCTCAACGCGTCGTAGGTGAGCAAACCCAGCCCGGGCCAGGAGAACACGGTCTCCACCGTGACTGCGCCGGCGATCACGAACCCGAGGTGCAGGAACACGAGCGTGACCGTCGGCAGCAGCGCGTTGGGCACCGCGTGCCGGCGGCGGACCAGGTCGTCGCGCAGGCCCTTGGCGCGGGCCGTGGTGAGGTAGTCCGCTCCCATCTCCTCCAGCAGCGAGGAGCGCATGACGAGCTGGTACTGCGCGTAGATCACCGCGACCAGGGTGATCGTGGGCAGCACCATGTGGTGGGCGATGTCGACCGCCTGCGACAGGAAGTCCGGCGGCGTGTCGGAGTCGACGATCCCGGCGGTCGGGAACAGCCCGCTGGTCGCGCCGAGCAGCAGCATGCCGAGCCAGAACGTCGGCGTGGACCACAGCGCCAGCGCGACACCGGTGGAGACGCGGTCGAACCGGCTGCCCCGCTGCCACGCCGACCGGGTGCCCAGCCACAGCCCGAGCGCCACGGCGATCAGCGTGGCGACGCCGACGAGCAGCAGCGTCGGCCCGAGCCGCTCGCCGATCTTCTGGGTGACCGGCACCCGGAACACGTACGACTCGCCGAGATCGCCGTGCAGCAGGTTCCAGACGTAGGTCCCGAACTGCTGGTACAGCGGATCGTCGAGGCCGAGCTGCCGCTTGAGGTCCGCCATCGCCTCCGGGGTGGCGGGCCGCCCGCGGAACATCGTCTGCACGACGTCCCCGGGCAGCACCCGGAACAGCAGGAACCCCAGCACGATCACCAGTGCGAGGCTGATCAGGCCGCCACCGATCTTGGTAAGCACGTAGCGGATGGCTCCGCCACCACGGGTGGGTGGCGGAGCCTCCGCGAGTGCCTCCACTAGTCCGCCTCCCCGGAAATTTCCCCCGTGGTCACGCTGGGGACCGAAGGGTTCGGCTTGGTCACGTGCTTGTGGCTGGGTTGCGTCACGTTCCCCTGAGGTTGCGTTGGTCCGTGGTCGGCACGAGACCGCAGATGATGATCCACGAGACGGGCTCTACTCGCGGTCTTCGGCGGTCTGCCGCCGGCTGCGTGCGAACAGCAGGCCACCGACGAGCAGGATCACCACGACGCCGCCGACGATGCCGAGGATCAGCCCGGTGCTGCTACCGGAGTCGGCCGCCGCCTCGCTGGTGCCGGCGCCGGACGTGGTCATCCGGCCGTTCTCGTCGAACGCCGGCACCGGACCCTCACCATTGGGCGTGGCGCCGTAGTAGCCCCAGTAGCCCTGCTGGTTCATGATCACGCCGCCGTCGGCGGGCTGCAGCGGAAAGCCCTCGAAGGCGGCCTTGCGGTAGGCCTCCAGTGCGTTGTCGTAGCCGAAGATCACCAGGGTGGCCCGCTCGTAGAGCACCTGCTGCATCTGCTTGACGATGTCGGCCCGCTTGGCGGGGTCGAACTCCTGCAGCTGCTGGGCGTAGAGGTCGTCGTACTCCTTGTCGCACAGGAACGAGTCCGGCGTGCCGCCCTCGCCCTGCGCGTTCGGCCGGTTGGCACAGGTCTGCAGCGACAGCACGTAGTCCGGGTCCGGGTTGGCGTTCCAGCCGGAGAACGCGAGGTCGAACTCGCCGCGGGTGGTGTCCTGGTTGACCTGGTCGTCCGATCGCGGCTGCAAGGTCACGTTGAGGCCGATGTCCTTGAGCCAGCCCACGATGAACGGCCCGGCGTTCTCGTCGACGACGCTCTCGGCGTGCGCGAGCAACCGCAGGTTGAGCGGCTTGCCCTGCTTGTCCAGCCGGACACCGTCCGGGCCCTTCCGGTAGCCGGCCTCGTCGAGCATCCGGTTCGCCTCGTCGAGGTCGAACTCGCGCTTGATGTCATCCGGTGGCGACCACGCGTAGTCGGTGAAGACCGGCGGGACGTAGCCCTTGGCCTCCTCGGCGTAGCCGCCCCACACCTTGTCCACCAGCGTCTTGGAGTCGATGGCGGTGGCGATGGCCTCGCGCAGCTTGATGTCCTTGAGGGCCGGGTTGCCGTTGCCGATCGGCTTGCCGTCGTTGGTGGCCGCACCGGGGTTGATCAGGATCTCGTTGAACCGCCGGTTCTTGGCGTTGTTGAGCGCGATGTCCGGGTTGCCCTTGAGCGCGTCGAACTGTGTCGGGCTGAGCCGGTTCACCAGATCGACCTGGCCGCTCTGCAGCGCGGTGACCGCGGCGTCGGAGTTGCGGTAGTAGATGAAGTGCACCTCGTCGACCATCGGCGGGCCGCGCCAGTAGTTCTCGTTGGCCTTCATCTTGACGAACTGGGCCTCTTTGAACTCCGTCACGGTGTAGGGCCCGCTGCCCACCATCGGGAACTCCGGCTCGGCGCCGATGTCGGACATCTTCGACCAGATGTGCTCGGGCACGATCGGGATGTCCAGAGCGAGCATCGTCGCCTGCGGCACCTTGGTCTTGATCACCAGGGTGTAGTCGTCGGTCGCCTCCACCGACTCCCACTGCGAGACGTAGCTGCCGTTGGCGGTCGCCGCGGCCTCGTCGGTCAACATCTGGTTGAACGTGAACGCCGGGTCCTTCGCGGTCAGCGGCTCACCGTCGGACCACTTCACGTCCTTGCGCATGTGGAAGGTCCAGGTGAGCTTGTCGTCGGAGGTCTCCCAGCTCTCCGCGAGGCTCGGCTGTGGCTTCTGGTCCTTCTGGCTGTAGACGGTGAGGTAGTCGAAGGCGGTGCGCAGGATGTCCGTTCCCGTTCGCGTGATGCTGATGAACGGGTTGAGCGAGTCGATCTCCTGGGTCACGCCGACCTTGAGGATCTTGGGCTGCTGGGCCGCAGCTTCCCGCTCCGGCGCGGTTGCCGCGCTGGCCGGGGCCCCCAGGGGCACCGTGACCAGGGCGGACACGAGAAGTGTGATACCGAGTCCGACACGCCTCGATCTCACGATGATCACCTCTTCCTATAGTTGAGAGGAAGTAACCACCTACGGGCCGAAAAAGTCAATCTGTGTCGGCCGCGACATCGAGACGGGTACCAAGACGTAACGTGGGGCCCGTGCGGATCATGATCTCAGCCGACATGGAAGGCGCCACGGGCGTCACCTGGACCGCCGACGTCGAGGCGGGCACCGAGCCGTGGCAGCGGTTCCGGAAGATGTTCACCAGGGACGTCAACGCGTGCGTCGAGGGCCTGTTCGCGGGCGGTGCGTCCGACGTGCTGGTGAACGAGGCGCACTCGTCGCAGCGCAACGTCCTGCTCGAGGAGCTCGACGGGCGGGCGCGCATGCTCACCGGCCGGCACAAGCCGCTGTCCATGATGCAGGGCATCGACTCCGGGGTCGACGGCGTCGTCTTCCTCGGCTACCACGCCGCCGCCGGGCTCGACGGCGTGCTCTCCCACACGTACCTGCCGAACCAGATCACCGGCGTGTGGCTGGACGGCGTGCGGGCGAGCGAGGGCCGGCTCAACTCCGCGCTCGCCGCCGAGCACGGCGTGCCGGTCCTCCTGGTCACCGGCGACGATCTGACCTGCGCGGACGCCGCCGAGTACGACCCGGATGCGGGGACGGTCGCGGTGAAGGAGTGCGTCAGCCGCTACGCCGCGATCTGCACGCCGCCCGCGGTCACCGCCACGATGATCACCGACGCGGCGCGGCGGGCGATGGCCCGCGCCGGACGTTTCGCCGGCGCGGTCGCCGGACACCGGATAGAGGTCGAGTTCGGCGCGGCGCACCTGGCCGCGGCCGCCGCGGTGGTGCCGACGGTGGACCAGCTGGACGTCCGGCGCGTCGGCTTCGACGCCGCGTCGATGACCGACGCGATGAAGGCGTTCAAGGTGGTCACCGCCATCGCGAGCGGTGCCGTGGAGGGCAGCTATGGGTGAGCCGACCGAGCGGAGCTTGCCGGAGTGAGCATGGATTCCGTTGAGGACCTGTGTGCGCAGCTGATCAGGTTCGACACGACCAACCTCGGGGGCGGCGAGTCCGAAGGGGAGCGTGAGGCGGCCGAGTTCATCGCGTCGCACCTGGCCGCGGCCGGACTGCGGCCGGCGCTGCTGGAGCGCTCGCCACGGCGCAGCAACGTGGTCGCCCGCGTGGCCGGGTCCGACCCGTCGCTGCCGCCGCTGCTCGTGCACGCCCACCTCGACGTGGTGCCCGCCGACCCGGCCGAGTGGACGGTGCCGCCGTTCGCGGGCGAGATCCGCGACGGGTTCGTGTGGGGCCGCGGCGCGGTGGACATGAAGGACATGTGCGCCACCGTGCTGACCGTGCTGCACCGGTGGGCCACACAGGGCCGCGGGCCGCGCCGGGACATCGTGCTCGCGTTCGTGGCCGACGAGGAGGACCGCGGCGACTGGGGCGCCCACTGGCTCGTGGCCGAGCACCGCTCGCTGTTCGACGGCGTCGCCGCGGCCATCGGCGAGTCCGGCGGGTACACGGTCCGCGCGTCGTCGGCGGGCGGCGAGCCGGTGCGCCTCTACCCGGTGGCGACCGCCGAGCGCGGTACCGCGCACCTGAGGCTGACCGCCAACGGGCGGGCCGGGCACGGCTCGCGGCGCAACGACGACAACGCCGTGCGCAAGCTGCTCGCCGCCGTACAGCGGCTCTCCGAGCACCGCTGGCCGGTCGTGCTGACCCCCGCGGTCCGTGCGTTCTTCGAGCGGGCCGGCGCGGCGCTCGGGGCCGAGGTCGACCTGTCGTCGGACGAGGCGGTCGAGGAGACGCTGCGCCGCTTCGGCCCCGCGGCGAAGATCGCGGAGAACACCGTGCGCAACAGCACGACGCCGACCGTGCTGGACGCCGGCCACAAGGTGAACGTCATCCCGGGTGTCGCGCAGGCCCAGGTGGACACCCGGGTCCTGCCGGGCACCCAGGACGAGCTGCTCGCCGAGGTGGACCGGCTGCTCGGCCGGGAGGTCACCCGCGAGCTCCTGGTGAACCAGCCGCCGGTGCAGGCGCCGGTCGACTCCCCGTGGTTCGCCGCGATGACCGCCGCGCTCGAGGCCGAGGACCCCGGTGCCGTCGTGGTCCCGTTCTGCATGGGCGGCGGCACCGACGCGAAGGCCTTCGCGGCACTGGGCATCGACTGCTACGGGTTCGCGCCCCTGTGGCTACCGGAGGACTTCGACCACCGGCTGATGGCCCATGGCGTGGACGAACGCGTCCCGGTGGCGGGCCTGCGCTTCGGCACCGACGTCCTCGACCGCTTCCTGTCCACGGTCTGACGCCGGTCAGGGAGTCAGGGCCATGTTGACGGTACGCACCGATCCGGGCGACATCACCTCGATCACCAGCTCGACACGCGCTTCGCCGACGACGCGAACTCTCCCCCAGCACGCGGCTTCTCGCTCGGGTCCGGTTGAGCACAGGACAACCCGTCCCGACACGTCCACTTCGGACGGTTCGGATCAGTGGCTCGTCACACACGTGTCGCGGGCAGGCCGGTCGGGTTGACCTCCGGCAGCATGCCCGAGCGCCACAACGAGTCCACCGATGGCCGCAGCGCGGCCAGCACCCGCTCGACGGCGTCCTCGCCCAGCCCCGCCAGCCCGCCGGTCCACGCCCGCTCGTCGGTCCGCTCCTCGATCGCATCGAGGAACTCCGCCCCCCACGCGGTCAGCGTGCCGTCCTCGGCCAGCATGCCTCGCCCCCGCAGCGCGCGGGCGGCCGCGTCCCACTCCGCCACCGGCCAGCCCCGCACGGACCGCATGAGCTCGGCCGGGAACCTGCCCGCACCGACCTGCAGCACGAGCGCCTCGAGCCCGGTGACGCCGGCCGCCAGCAGCGCCGCCACGTGCCCGTCGCCGCGGTGCTCGCGCAGCGTCGTGGCGAGTTGCCACACCGCCGCCACCGGGTCGTCCGGCAGCGGCAGCTCCGCGTTCGCCGCGTACAGCGCGCGGCCGGTCGGGTCCATCGAGGCGGCCACCGGCGCCAGCGACGACACGACGTCCGCCAACGCCGCCTCGTCCACCCCGGCCATGCGCAACGCGGCGGTCGACACCGCGGACCGGGCGGCCAGGCACGCCGCCGGCTCGGCCCGCGACCACGCGTCCGGCAACGCCTTGAAGACCATCGACGGCTCGAACCCGGCGAACGCGGCGACCACCACACCGGGGCCGACCGGTCCCAGCGGTGCGGCGCGG
This sequence comes from Actinophytocola sp., assembly GCF_050699935.1. Lineage (NCBI taxonomy): Bacteria > Bacillati > Actinomycetota > Actinomycetes > Pseudonocardiales > Pseudonocardiaceae > Actinophytocola > Actinophytocola sp. Next base: position 38,520 of record NZ_JBOHGB010000032.1, on the reverse strand, counting down.
AACGCGAAGTAGGTCATCCAGTAACCGCGCAACCCGATCTCGACCCCGGCGTCGCGGACGCCGGGCGCGAAGTAGACCACGCCGTGTATCGGTTCCAGAGCCGTCCACAGACGGCGGGCGGGGTGCATGGGTACCTCCTCGGGTGTCTGGTGCGGTGGCCGGGAATGTTGGTGGGCCGTCGAGAGACCCGGCGAACGTTCCCGGCCACCGCACTGAGATCATGCGCCACCGGCGGCCGGTCGAGGGTGTGAGGAGCGTCGCGGATGAGTGCTCGGGGTTTCTTCTCCTCGTTCGAGAACACCGACCCGCCGCTGACCTGGATCGACGTCGCCGACATCGACGACAAGGGCGCACCCCGCGTGTCCGGCGCGACCATGAGCACTCGCGAGGGCGGCGGCCCCGGCAAGCCGTACGCCGCGAAGCCCGGGGTCGGGTTCACCGGCACGCGCGCGCTGCGTTACCAGGGCACGCACGCCGCCCGCGGCACCGCGAGCGTTGTGAACAAGCTGTTCCTCGTCGACATGCTCGTCGCGCGCGACACCGAGCTGTCCTACGTGATCTTCCCCGAGCTGCTCGGCGACGACCTGCGCTACCCGAGCACGTACCTCGTGGTCGACCTCGCCTTCGACGACGGCACCCGGCTCTCCGAGCTCGGTCTCACCGACCAGCTCGGCTTCGGCTGGAACCCCCGTGCGCAGGGCGAGTCGCGGGCGCTCGCGCCCGGGCAGTGGAACAGGCGGGCCGTGCGGATCGGCGGGGTCGCCGAGGGCAAGGTCGTCGTCAAGGTGCTGCTCGGCTACGACAACCCGGCCGGGCCCGCCGAGTTCGCCGGCTGGGTCGACGACATCAGGATCGTCGACCAACCCAGGCCCGAGCCGCGCCGCCCGGTCGATCACGTGCTCACCACCCGCGGCACCAACTCCACCAAGGCCTACTCGCGCGGCAACACGTTCCCGGCGACCTCGGTGCCGCACGGGTTCAACTTCTGGACCCCGGTCACCGACGCCGGCGCCAAGGACTGGATCTACACCTACCAGCGGCACAACGACGACAAGAACCTGCCGTCCCTGCGGGCGTTGTCGGTCAGCCACCAGCCGAGCCCGTGGATGGGTGACCGGCAGACCTTTCAGGTGCTTCCCTCGGCCACCACCGGCAAGCCCCGCGCCGGCCGCCGCGCGCGGGCGCTGACCTTCCGGCACCACAACGAGATCGCCCGCCCGCACCACTACGGCGTCCGGTTCACCAACGGCATCCGCGCCGACATCGTGCCCACCGACCACGCGGCGCTGCTGCGGTTCACCTTTCCCGGCGAGGACGCCAACCTGATCTTCGACAACATCGGCCGGCAGGGCCGGCTCGTCCTGGATCCGGTCGGCGGCGCCGTGTCCGGCTACTCGGATGTCCGAAGTGGACTTTCTGTCGGCGCGACCCGGATGTTCTTCCATGCCACGTTCGACCGCGCGATCGTGGGCGGCGGGCACCTGTGGCGGTGGTTCTTCACCCGCAGGGTCACCGGCTACCTGCGGTTCGAGCCCGACCCGGCCGGCGAGACCACGGTGACGATGCGCATCGCCACCTCGTTCATCAGTGCGGCCCAGGCCAAGCGCAACCTGTGGCTGGAGATCTCCGACGACGACACGTTCGAGACCGTGCGCGAGCGCGCGGCGCGGGCGTGGGACGAGCGGCTCGGGCACATCGAGGTCGAGGGCGCCAGCGAGGACCAGCTCGTCACGCTGTACTCCAACCTCTACCGGCTGCACCTCTACCCGAACCGCATCCACGAGAACACCGGCACGGCCGAGGCGCCGGCGCCGGCCTACGCGAGCCCGTTCACGAAGCCGGCCAGGAAGAACACGCCCACGCAGACCGGTGCCGCGGTCGTGTCCGGCAAGGCGTACGTGAACAACGGGTTCTGGGACACCTACCGCACCACGTGGCCCGCCTATGCGCTGCTCGATCCTGTCCACTGTGGAGAGTTGGTCGCCGGGTTCGTGCGGCAGTACGCGGACAGCGGGTGGATCGCGCGCTGGTCCTCCCCCGGTCACGCCGACCTGATGACCGGCACCAGCTCCGACGTGGCGTTCGCCGACGCCTACCTCAAGGGCGTGCGCGGCTTCGACATCCAGGCCGCCTACGAGGCCGCGCTGCACAACGCGACGGTCGCCCCGCCCGATGCCGCGGTGGGCCGCAAGGGGCTCGAGCGGTCGATCTTCATCGGGTACACGCCGACCTCCACCGATTACGGCCTGTCCTGGACGCTCGAGGGCTGCCTCAACGACTTCGGGATCGCGAACCTCGCGGCGATGCTCGGTGACAAGGACAACCACGAGTACTTCCTCGACCGGGCACTGCACTACGTCCACTCGTTCGACCCGGACACCGGGTTCTTCCAGGGACGGCGGGACAACGGCCGCTTCCGGTACGGCGCCAACCAGTTCGACCCGCGCGCGTGGGGTGGCGACTACGTGGAGACCAACGCGTGGAACACCGCGTTCAGCGTGCCGCACGACGGTGCCGGGCTCGCCGGCCTGCACGGCGGCCGGCACGCGCTCGCGGCGAAGCTGGACGAGTTCTTCGCGACGCCGGAGACCGGCCGGGCCCGCGGGAGGTACTGGCGGCCGATCCACGAGATGGCCGAGGCACGCGACGTGCGGATGGGACAGTACGGGCACAGCAACCAGCCCTCGCACCACATTCCGTACATGTACGCCTACGCCGGCGCCCTGTGGCGCACCCAGGAGAAGGTGCGCGACGTGCTGGCCCGGCTCTACGCCGGCAGCGAGATCGGCCAGGGCTACTACGGCGACGAGGACAACGGCGAGATGTCCGCGTGGTGGTTGTTCAGCGCGCTCGGCTTCTACCCGCTGCGGGTCGGCAGCGCCGAGTACGTGATCGGCTCACCGCTGTTCCGCAAGGCCACCGTGAAGCTCGGGGGCGGCGCGGAGATCGTGGTCAACGCGCCGAACAACGACCCGGCCAACGTGTACGTGCAGAGCCTGCGGGTCAACGGCGTGTCCTACGACAAGGCATACCTGCCGCACGAGCTGCTCGCCAACGGCGCAGTGCTCGACTTCCAGATGGGCCCCGCGCCGAGCGGCTGGGGTTGCGGGCCGGACGCGCTGCCCCCGTCGATCACGGCGGCGGACACGCTGCCGCGGCCCATGCACGACATCACCGACGCGGGCTTCGGCGAGGGCAGCGACGGCGTGAACGTGGCCCCGCTCTTCGACGACACGAGCCGTACGCAGGTGGTGTTCAACACGCCGACCGCGTGGATCAGCTACCGGACCACGGTGGATCCCGTGACGGTGCGGTTCTACACGCTGACCTCGAGCACCCGCCGGGACGACCCGCGCAGCTGGACACTGCGCGGGTCGATCGACGGCTCGAACTGGGTCGTGCTGGACGAGCGGAGCCGGGAGACATTCCCGTGGCGCCGCCAGACGAGAGCGTTCGCCGTGGCCGACCCAGGCCCGTACGTCCACTACCGACTGGACATCACGGAGAACACGGGCGCCCCGACGGTCAGCCTCGCCCAGCTGGAGCTGCTCGCCCGCTAGGTGTGCTGTCCGGGGGACCACGATCCGTCAGACGTGCCCCCTAGGTCCGGCCCGTGGTGCGGAACCGGACGTAATCCTTGTTGGCCGCGCCGAACGACAGGATCAGCGCGACGATCGGCATCACGGCCAGCAGGACCGGCACGATCGGGTCGGCTCCCCGGATCAGCCAGTACACGCACAGCACGAGCTGCAGGCCGGTCGCGATCACGAGCAGCGGGCCCGCCGTGCCCGACAGCACCTTCACGCCGGCGTAGACGAGCAGGCCGACGCCGACCAGCTGCACGATCGAGACGATCCACGCCTCAGCGAGACCGGCGCCGATGTCCACGCCACCCGCGCTCGTCTCGAGGTCGTCGGCCACGTTCTCGATCGCGGCGAGGCCGATCATCAGGATGCCGGTGGTGATCAGCGTGACGCCGGCCTGGACGAAGGCCAGCACCGCGGTGGCGGTCGTGTTGCCGGGTCGGGCGACGGGCCCGCCGCCGTATTCCTGCGGCGCCTGGGGCATGCCGCCGTAGCCCTGCTGGTAGCCCGGCGCGGGTGGCGGCCCACCGCCGCCCGGGTGGCTGCCGCCGGGCTGGTTGTCTGGATGGGTCATGAGCTCTCCGTTACATACCGCGGACGTCAGCCGCGGCGGGACTGCAGGAACTGGGTGACGTGGGCGCCCAGGGCCATCACCATGATGATCACCGGCATGATCGCGAAGAAGATCGCGGAGCCGATGGCGACGGCCTTCACGTCCTCCACGAAGTCGATCCCACCCGAGTCGGTGGCACCGAACCGGATCAGCCAGACGAGACAGATCGCGAGCTCGAGGGCGGCACCGGCGACCAGCATGGTCCGTCCCTTGCCGCCCATGATCTGCACGCCACCCCAGATGAGCAGCACGATGCCGATGGTCTGCGCGAGCGCGACGATCGCCTGCAGCGCGAGCTCGCCGCCCTCGAGGTTGGCCACGCCGATCCACACCAGGATCGTGGTGATCGTGGTGATGCCGGCCTGGATGTAGGCGAGCACCGCCGCGCCGGTCACGACGCCCGGGCGGGCGACCGGCCCGCCGCTGTACTCCTGCGGCGCCTGGGGCATGCCGCCGTAGCCCTGCTGGTAGCCCGGCTGGTAGCCCGGCGCCTGGGGGGCCTGCGGGAGCCCACCGCCACCCGGCTGCATTCCCCCACTGTCCGGATAGCCGCCTGGCTGCTGGAACCCGCCACTGCCCGGGTAGTTCCCGCCAGGCTGCTGGCCGTATGGCTGTGTCATGAAAACTCCTCGTAGTCCGCCACGGCGGAGCGAAATGGTGCCCGCATACTGGCACAATCGTCGGTCAGAACTCGCCGGTTTCACCCAGATCGTGACGGGTGTCGTCGGGAGATGTCGACGATCATGCCGAGCGACCGGTCGGTCCCCCAGGGACGGCGTCCCCGGCCGGCGGCTCGTCCCCCTCGGACTCCGGCTCGGGCGGCACGATACTCGCCAGCTCACCGCCGTTGTCGTTCAGCCGGAGCACGAACGGGCGGGTCTCGGTGTAGTGGATCGCCGACACCGACGCGGGGTTGACCACGATCCGCTGGAACGAGTCCAGGTGCTGGCCGAGCGCGTCGGCGATGATGGCCTTGAGCACGTCGCCGTGGCTGCACAGCAACCACACCGCGCGCGGGCCGTGCTCGGCGGCGATCCGGGCGTCGTACGCGCGCACCGCGCCCACCGCCCGCGTCTGCACGTTCGCCAGCCCCTCGCCGGCGGGGAACACGGCGGCCGAAGGGTGCTGCTGCACCACCGACCACAGCTTCTCCTTGACCAGGGTCTTGAGCTCCCGCCCCGTCCAGTCCCCATAGTCCACTTCGGACAGCGAGTCCTCGGTGACCGGGTCGAGCCCCCGCGCGCGAGCGAGCGGCTCGACGGTCTGCTGGCAGCGCAGCAGCGGCGAGCAGACGATGCCCGCGAGGGGCACCTGCGCGAGCCGGTTCACCAGCGCGGCCGCCTGCGTGCGCCCGGTGGCGTCGAGCTCGACGCCCGGCGACCGTCCGGCGAGGACGCCCGATCCGTTGGCGCTGGAGCGGGCGTGCCGGAGCAGTACGACGATGGCCACACCACGACCTTACGTGGCGGTCAGGCTTCGAGGACGCCGCCGGCCAGCAGACCGAACAGCGCCACGCCGACGAACACCCGGTAGACGCCGAACCCGTTGATGCTGTGCCGCGCCACGAACCGCAGCAGCCACGCCACGGAGGCGTACGCGACCACGAAGGACACCGCCGTGCCGACGATCAGCGGCACCGCTCCCACGCCCGTGCCGAGCGCGTCCCCGAGCTCGTAGATCCCCGCGCCGGTCAGCGCCGGGATCGACAGGAAGAACGACAGCCGCGTCGCGGTGACCCGGTCCAGGCCGAGCAGCAGCGAGGTGGAGATCGTCGCGCCGGACCGGGAGAAGCCGGGGAACAGCATGGCGAGGATCTGCGACGAGCCGACGAGCATCGCGTCGGTGATCGTGACCTCCTTCTCGCCGCGCCGCTGCGTGCCCTTCTTCTCCGCGAGCCACATGACCCCGCTGCCGACGATCAGCGAGCCCGCCACGATCCACAACGACGCGAGCGGGCCCTTGATCAGGTCCTGGGCGAGGACGCCGACGAGGACGATCGGGATCGTGGCGTAGATGATCCACCACGCGAACTTGTAGTCGTGCTCGGTGCGGGCGGCCGGGTTCGCGAGACCGTGCCCCCACGCCCGCGCGAGCCGCACGATGTCGCTGAAGAAGAACACCAGCACCGCGGCGATCGCGCCCACCTGGATCACCGCGGTGAAGCCGACGACGGCCGGGTCGTCCACCGGGATGTCGAGGAAGCCCTCGGCGATCTTCAGGTGGCCGGTCGAGGAGACCGGCAGGAACTCCGTCAGGCCCTCGACGACGCCGAGAATGACCGAGTCAAGGACACTGATCGTGGTAGTCAAGAACCGTCCTCGCCATCAGGTCGGCGAACCGGGCCCACCACCCGGTCAGTCGCCGACGCCAGCCTTGTCCAGAGCGTCCACCGCGACCCGCAGCGCCGCGACGCTCTGCTCGAGATCTTGCAGTACGGGGGTGACGGTCAGTGTGGTGACCCCCGACTCGGCGAGCGCCTGCATCCGCTCCGCGATCCGCTCCCGCGGTCCGAGCAGCGACGTCGCGTCCACGAAGCCCAGCGGGACCGCCGCCGCGGCCCCCGCGTAGTCCTTCTCCAGGTACCGGTTCTGGATCTCCGCCGCCTCCGCCTCGTAGCCCATCCGGCACGCGAGGTTGTTGTAGAAGTTCTGCTCGCGGCTGCCCATGCCGCCCACGTACAGCGCCGCGTAGTGCCGGACGAGATCGGCCGCGGTCTGCCAGTCGTCGCCGACGACCAGGGGCGAGGTGGGCACGACGTCGAAGCCGGCCATGGTCTTGCCGGCCTTCTCCCGGCCCTGCCGAATGAGCTCGAGCGACTCGCGGGCGTACTCGGGCGAGTAGAAGATCGCGAGCCAGCCGTCCGCGACCTCACCGGTCAGCTCGAGGTTCTTCGGGCCGATCGAGGCCAGGTAGACCGGGATCTCCTCGCGGACCGGGTGCACGATCAGCTTCAGCGGCTTGCCCGGACCGTCGGGCAGCGGCAGCGTGAAGTGCTTGCCCTCGAAGGTGACCCGCTCGCGGCGCAGCGCCAGGCGCACGATGTCGACGTACTCGCGGGTGCGGGCCAGCGGCCGGTCGAACTTGACTCCGTACCAGCCCTCGGACACCTGCGGCCCGGACACGCCGAGGCCGAGCCGGAACCGGCCGCCGGAGAGCGTGTCGAGCGTCGCCGCGGTCATCGCCGCCATCGTCGGCTGGCGTGCGGGGATCTGCAGGATCGCGCTGCCGACGTCGATCCGTTCGGTGTGCGCCGCGACCCACGCGAGCACCGTCGGCACGTCGGAGCCGTAGGCCTCCGCGGCCCACGCGACCGAGAACCCGAGCCGGTCGGCCTCCTTCGCCAGCTCGAGGTTGTTCGCGTCGTTGCCGGCACCCCAGTAGCCGAGGTTCAGTCCGAGTCGCATTCGCCGACCATACCGACGCCTCGGTCGGTGCCGACTGTGTCGGTTGCCACCCGTCCGCCACCCGTTGCGGGGAGCCTGCCAGCGACAACGGGGTCGTCCGCTTAGGCTTCCCCGGTGGAGCAGAGACACCTCGGGCACAGCGGGCTGCGGGTGTCCAGGATCGGCCTGGGCACGATGACCTGGGGCCAGGACACCGACGCCGACGAGGCCGCCAGCCAGCTCGTCGCGTTCGCCGACCTGGGCGGCACGCTCGTGGACACCGCGGACGTCTGCAACGACGGCGAGGCGGAGCGGATCCTGGGCACGCTGCTCGACGATCTCGTCCCCCGGCAGGACATCGTGCTCGCCACGAAGGCGGTCGCCCGGCGCGACGAGGGCCCGTTCGGCGGCGGCGCGTCCCGCGGCGCGCTGCTCACCGCGCTCGAGGGGTCGCTGCGCCGGCTGCGGGTGGACCACATCGACCTGTGGCAGCTGCACGCCTGGGACGTCGCGGTGCACATCGAGGAGACGCTGTCGGCCGTCGACGCGGCGGTGTCGAGCGGCAAGGTCCGCTACGCCGGGGTGTCGAACTACGCCGGCTGGCAGCTCGCGACGGCCGCGCAGCTCCAGCGGACCAAGCCGGCCGGCGCGCCGATCGTGTCGACACAGATGGAGTACTCGCTGCTGGAGCGGGGCCTCGAGCGCGAGGTCGGCCCCGCGGCCGGGCACCACGGGATCGGCCTGCTCGCGTGGGCGCCGCTCGGCCGCGGGGTGCTCACCGGCAAGTACCGCGCCGCGACGCCGGCCGACTCGCGCGGCGCGTCCACCCACTACGCGCCCTACGTCGACTACCACCGCACCGAGCGGGCCGCGCGCATCGTGCAGGCCGTGGTGACCGCGGCCGACGGGCTGGCCACCTCGCCGCTGTCGGTGGCGCTGGCCTGGGTGCGCGACCGGCCCGGCGTGGCGTCCGCGGTCGTCGGCGCGCGTGACACCGGGCAGCTGCTCGGCTCGCTGGTATCCGAGGAGCTGACGCTGCCGGCCGCGATCCGGGCGGCGCTGGACGACGTGAGCAACATCGAGCTCGGCTACCCGGAGACCAAGCTCGGCTGAGCCGATCCGTTCGGCTGAACACGCCCGGCTCGGCTCGCGGCGGCCCAGGCCGGCCGGGATCGTGTCCGCATGAACCTCAGCCGCCGTACCCTGCTGGCGTTCGGCACGGCGACCGCGGCCGGCGTGCTCGCCGCTCCCGCGCATGCCTCTCCCCCGCCTGCCGCTTCCCCGCCTGCCGCTTCCCCGCCTGCCGCTTCCCCGCCTGCCGCTTCCCCGTCGAGCCGCGACGCGTGGTCCCGGCTCGTCGCCGGCAACGCGCGGTTCGCCGCCGGCCGCCCCGTTCATCCCCGCCAGGACCCCACGTACCGCCGCGGTCTCGTCGGCGGGCAGGAGCCGTTCGCCTGCGTGCTCGGCTGCGCGGACTCCCGGGTACCGCCCGAACTGCTGTTCGACCAGGACCTCGGCGACCTGTTCGCCGTGCGCGCGGTCGGCGAGGTGCTCGACGACGCGGTCGTGGGCAGTGTCGAGTACGCCGTCGAGCACCTCGGCGTGCGGGCCGTCGTCGTGCTCGGGCACTCCGGCTGCGGCGCGGTACGCGCGGCGATCGAGCTGGTGCATGGCACGAGCGAGGTCACCGGCTCGGTCAGTACCGTGGCGCGCGCGATCGAGGCGACGGTGCGCGCCACACCCCCTCGGCCGGACTTCCTCGCCGCCTGCGTGCGCAACCAGGCGAGCGGCGTGGCCGAAGAGCTGCCGCGCCGGTCGAGCATGATCCACGAAGCGCGCGTGGAGATCATTCCGGCGGTCTACGACCTGGACAGCGGGCTCGTCCGCCGGCACTGACACGGCATGACACGCTGTCACCGGTGCCGCGGCACACTGACCCGAAACAGGGGTTAGCGTCGGGGCCGGTAATGGAGCATGCTGGAGGGAACGTCCCGACGGCGTGACGCAGGGTGTCCGACCATCGTGCGCCACGACCCTCGGGTCGCCGTACGTGTCGGAGGTCGATGTTGCGTCGCTTGGTTGCCGTGGTGCTCGGGTGCTGCGCCGCGGTGGGGACGGCCTGCTCTTCCGGTGAGCCCAGCGACGAGTTGATGGTGTCGGACAACCCGACCGCGGCGACGGCGGCGCGGTCGCCGGCGGCCACGGCCGAGCCGGCGGGGACGGTGCACGCGCTGGCCGGCACGCCGACATCCATGATCGTCGACGCCGACACCCGGCTGCTCGCGGTCGCCGTCGACGAGCCGGCGGCCGTCCTGCTCTACCAGATCGACGAGGCCGGCGGGCTGGCCGAGCCCACCAGGGTCGGGCTGCCCGGCCCGGTTGACGCGCTGACCCTGGACCGCCCGGGTGGCCCGCTGCTGGCCGCGGCGGGCTCGTCCGGCGAGCTGATCCGGATCACGCTGCCCGACGGGGAGGCGGCACCCGCGCCGATCCGCGGCGAGCCGGTGAGCGCGGCCTCGCTCGGCGACCGCACGCTCGTCGCGGTGCGCGACCGCAAGGCCGTGGCCGTGCTGGGCGGGCAGCGGATCTACCGGATGATCAGCGGCGGGCTCTACAGCGCCGACCAGGTGCTCTCGACCGGTGACGACGCGGTCGTCCTCGACCGGCTGCGCAACGCGTTGTTCGAGCTCGACGTGCGCGCCGGCTCGGTCGACGAGGGCCTGCGGGCCGGTGAGGGCGCGACGAACGCCGTGACCGACCGGTTCGGCCGGGTGCTCGTCGCCGACACCCGGGGCGACGCGCTGCTGGCGTTCTCGCTGGACCCGCTGCTGATGCGGCAGCGGTACCCGGTGCCCGGGGCGCCGTACGCGCTCACCTACGACCCGGAGCGCGACCTGGCGTGGGTGACGCTCACCGCGACGAACGAGGTCGTCGGCTTCGACGTCGCGGGTGGCCAGCCCGAGGAGAAATACCGCTTCCCCACCGTGGAGCAGCCGAACAACGTTGCCGTGGACCCGATCAGCGGGCGCGTGATCGTCGCGTCCGCCACAGGAAAGGGAATTCAGGTGATTGCCGTATGAGTTCAGACGGGGTGATCGACGGGGACTGGGAGTACCGGCCGTTGCGGCTGCCCCCCGGGGTGTCGCGGCGCGCAGCGGCCACACAGCTTTCCATCCACGCGGAGTTCAACGGCTGGGAGCTGTCCAACGTGCGGCTCTACTCGGACGGGAGCCGACGGGTGCTGCTCAAGCGGCGGCGCTCCGTCGGCCTCCTGCCCGGGCTGGCTACTTGAGGTTCTCCCCGACGTCCTGCCACACCGTGCGAGCACCGGCGTCCCCGACGCGGTAGATGTGGATGCCGGTGCCGATCGAGAGACCGACGGTCGCGAGCATCGCCACGACCAGGGCCACCGTCAGGCCGGTCGAGCGCTTGGTCGCGGTCATGGTCTCGGTCGCCACCGAGCCGCCGCCGTCGTCGATCTCCGGGGCGGCCGGCGTACGCGTCTGCCGTTCGCTCATGGTGTGCACGATCATGAGGGCGGCCACGGAGACCGTCAGGCCGAGCGCCCACCAGATCATGATGTCGGCCAGCTCCTGGTGCCGGTCGATGAGCGGGTTGCCACCGCCGAGCCCCGTCTCCAGGTTCTCGCCGCTCGTCGTGGCCACGGGCACGAGCGCCGTCGCGACCGCGGCGGCCGCGACGGTCAGCCAGCCGAACCGCCGGCGCACGGCCGGCCAGACGGCGGTCAGGATCGCGCCGAGCGAGGCGATCGGCAACAGCACCACCACGAAGTGCACGATAAGTGGATGCAGCGGGAGGCCGGTGATGAGTTCGGGCACGATTCCTCCGGTTGGGGTCCGAAACGTCGGGTGCTGATTCTGGTGGCTCGGCGTCACTGTGGTTACGCGGCACGCCAGTAAAAGGTTCAACTACCCGACTTTCGGAGGGTCAGCAGGCGCGGAGGAAGCGGTCGAGCACGCGGGTCCCGAACCGGACCGCGTCGACCGGGACGCGCTCGTCGACGCCGTGGAAGAGCGCGGTGAAGTCGAGGTCGGGCGGCAGCCGCAGCGGGGCGAAGCCGAAGCAGCGGATGCCCAGCGTCTGGAAGTGCTTGGAGTCGGTCCCGCCGGACAGGACGTACGGGATCGTCCGCGCGCCGGGGTCCTCCGCCACGACCGCCGCGGTCATCGCGTCCACGAGGTCCCCGTCGAAGGTCGTCTCCACGGACGGCAGGTGCGTCACCCACTCGCGCTCGACGTCCGGCCCGAGGATCTCGTCGAGCTCACGCTCGAAGGCTTCCTCCCGGCCGGGCAGCACGCGGCAGTCCACCACGGCCTCGGCGACGGACGGGATGACGTTGGCCTTGTAGCCGGCGGTCAGCATCGTCGGGTTGGCCGTGTCCCGCAGCGTCGCGCCCACGACGCGGGCGAATGGCCCGAGCTTGGCGACGGAGCCGGCGAGGTCGCCCTCGTCGAACTCGATCCCGGTGAGCTCGGTCATCGAAGCCAGGAAGGCCCGCACCGAGTCGGTGACGACGAGCGGGAACTGGTGCTCCCCCAGCCGCGCGACGGCGGCGGCGAGCTTGGTGACGGCGTTGTCGTCGTGGATCATCGACCCGTGGCCCGCGCGCCCCCGCACACGCAGCCGCATCCAGGCGATCCCCTTCTCGGCGATCTCGATCGTGTACGCGCGCAGGTCGTCGGCGAGCGTGATCGAGAACCCGCCGACTTCCCCGATCGCCTCGGTCACGCCGTCGAACAGATCGGGCCGGTTCCGGACCAGCCACTGCGCCCCGAGCGCCCCACCAGCCTCCTCATCCGCGACGAACGCGAAGACGAGATCGCGCGGCGGCGTAACCCCGTCCCGCATGAACCGCCGCGCGACGGCCAGCATCATCCCGATCATGTCCTTCATGTCGACCGCGCCACGCCCCCAGATGTACCCGTCCCGCACGGCGCCCGAGAAAGGGTGCACGGACCACTCGGTGGGATCGGCGGGTACGACGTCGAGGTGCCCGTGGATCAGCAGCGCTCCCCGGTCGGGATCCGCACCCCGCAGCCGTACGAAGACGTTGCTCCGCCCCGGCGCTCCGGAGTCGAGCGTCGTGACCTCATACCCGACCTCGGCGAGCTGCTCCGCGACGTACTCGGCCGCCACCCGCTCGCCCACGGTGGTGTCCGGTTCGCCGGTGTTGGAGGTATCGATACGGATGAGCTCACTGGTGAGCCGAACGGCCTCGTCCTGCGCCTGAGCGGTGGTGTCACTGGTCACGGGCCCTTCCTACCATCGCCCAAGCCCAGTTGGGCGCCCCCCAACCCGTCCGATACGCTATGGCCCACACCTGGTCCGAGTGGCGGAATGGCAGACGCGCTAGCTTGAGGTGCTAGTGCCCGACAAGGGCGTGGGGGTTCAAGTCCCCCCTCGGACACCGATTCACGGGTAATCTCCCGGACATCACCAGCGCTCCTCCCAGCCGATGACGGCATTCTTTGCAGTGCTGTCACGCCGTCCTCCCTCGTGCGGGGGTGGTCGGCGTGACAGAGAGCAAGATCGCGCCGCTGATTCCTCCCACCCTCGCCCGTGGCTCCGGCCAGCGACTCCTCGCAGGCCGCGCTAACCAACTTCAGGTCGGTGAGTTACTGGCACGGCCGCGGGTCGGGTCGCTCGTGTACGGCATGGGCCGCCTCGACAGCGACGGCCGCGTGGCCAACCGCTCCACCATCGAGGCCCTGGGCTGGGTGGCCGGTGACCGCCTGAGCATCGCACTGGTCGACGGGTCGGTGGTCGCGCACCGCGACCCGACCGGGGCGTTCGTGATGGGCGCCAAGCCCTACCTCGTGCTCCCCGCCCCACTGCGCCGCCGCGACGGCTTGGGCAACCGCAGTCTCGTCCTGGCGGTCGCGGACCCGAACCACGATGTACTGGTGGTGCACCCGCTCGCGGCCCTGGACACGATGATCACCACCTACCACGCCGCACTCACCACCGTGACCAGCAGCTCTGCCGGAGTGGGAGGTGCGCGATGACACAGTTCACTTCCTCCGCGACCAGCAGCGAGGTCCCTGTCGGTGGGGCGGCGGACCGGGAGGTGGTCGCGGCCGCGCGGATGCTGCTGGCGCGCATGAACGTCGACCCGGCCGACCTCATGGCCGACCCCGCCGACCGGCCACCGGTACCCACGTTCGAGGAATACATCTCCCAGGTGGAGGCCGCCGTCTCCCCCGGTACCGCCAAGACCTACGGGTCCTACTGGAATCGGATCCGCGCGAAGTGGGGCTCCCGCACTCTGCTGGAACCGACGCCGACCGAGATCAAGCAGTTTGCTGAGGACATCAAGGCCAACGCCGTTCAACGCCGCAACTCACGCGGTGGCCGCGGTACTGCGGAGAACTTCATCGCCGCTCTCCGCTGCATCTACCGGCACGCCGAAGACGACGAGCTGATCAAGCCCGACGAGAACCCGGCCCGCAGGACCGCCAAGCCCCGCCGTCAGGGGTCAGTACGGCATGCCCTGTCCGCCACCCAGATGAGTGAGGTCAACTTCTACGCTGGTACCACCGGTGACGACCCGGAACTGGACACGCTGCTGCTGCGGTTGCACACCGAGTCGGCCTGCCGAACCGGCGGCGCCCTGGCCCTGCGCCCCCGGGACCTCAACACCGACCAATGCCTCATCTACCTCCGGGAAAAGGACGGCACCGCCCGCTGGCAACCCGTCTCCCGGTCGCTGATGACCGCCCTGCTCGACCACGCCGAAGCCCGCGGCGCGGCCGGTGATCCGAGTGGGCAGTTGCTGCGGTACCGGAACGGCAACCCCATCACCCACCGCCGCTACGACCACCTCTGGGTCCGCCTCGGCCGCTACCTGCCCTGGATCACCACGCTCAACGTATCCGCCCACTGGCTCCGACACACCACGCTGACCTGGGTGGAACGCAACTTCGGATTCGCCATCGCCCACGCCTACGCCGGACACTTCGACGAAGGAGACACCAAGAACGCCACCATGACCTACGTCAAAGCCGCCGTCCACGACGTCGCCACCGCACTATCCGCCCTCACCGGCGAGCCACATCCGCTCGCTGCCTGACCGACCGCTGGTACTGGTACCGGTCCCCTGGCGGGCCCGGTACCAGTACCAGCACTACGCGTCCGGCCGTGTCGATCCTGCTTGGCTACGCCCGACGGTCATAGGATCGGCCCGTGCACACCCAGCACCGGTCCACATCCGCCACCGATCGCCCGGTATCGGCGACAAACCTTTCTGGGCAGAACCCCGCCAGCCGCAGACGGGTGACCTCGTGGACACCACCTAATCGTGTAACAGTTCGCCAACGCACGTGTAAGGACCGGTTACGGAATCCCGCGGGTACCCGACTGCATGGAACAAGAGCGATTGCGGGTGATCATGCATCTTGTCCTCATCGATAACAGTCGGCGACGGAACCCTTCCCTCCGGGGTCTCAGGTGCCTGATGGCGATCCGCGCTGTTGTCATCTCCGAGCAACCCCTCTCGGCATACGCATCGGCACGTGCGGACCGGCTTCCAGCGCTTGAGGGCTGCGGTGGCCGTGATCATCCGAGATGGAAACCCTCGGGTCCCGTTGCCGTTGGGTCTCCTATGCAGGAGGAGGGTCAGACTCGTCTGTTATTGAGTGGAATGCGGTGCGTCGAGCTCGTTGAGCGATCTATTGTTGGGCGGATAGGTGACGGACTATAAGCTGTGGTGCGAGCCCCCCAAGGTCGTTTCTGTGGGCTCCCACACTATCGGCGTCCTCGTGTCGATAGACGACGAGATCGGCATCGGAGCCGTCGCAGTCCACCTGCCTAGTCGCTACGCCGAGACCGAGTCGCTGGCCCGTATCGCGGACCGGTTCGGCAAAGCCAAAGTCTCTGAGTTCCTACGAAATAAGTTGCCGCGGACCCAAGGTGCACGGTCGGGGGACCTCGGCGAGATCCTCGCCACCGCCTACCTTGAGGAAGACTGCGGCTACACCGTCGGCCCCAGCCGCTTGATCCACCGCGATCATCAAGAGTGGGCAATGCGTGGCGACGATGTCCTCGGGGCCAAATTCGACGCCGCGTCGATGGTCCTCTTGATCAAGGGTGAGGCGAAGAGCCGCGCAAAAGCACGAGCCTCGGTTGTGGAAGAGGCCAGGGAAAGTCTGCAGCGAGAAGGCGGACTTCCCTCCCCGCATTCGTTGACTCAGTTCGCTGAACGTTTGCTAAACACGGTCGACGACGCGTTAGGCGAAGCCATCCTCAAGCTTCAGCTCGAGCACGGCGTCCGGCCTGGGATTGTCACCCACCTTATGTTCCTCTTTGCCGGTAACGACCCGAGCAGGCACGTCCAGACGAACCTAGTGTCGCGTGTCGTTGATTCGTTTACGTCTGTGGGTGCGGGAGAATCACCGCATGTATGTGGCCGAGGCGTTGCGGTTGCGTGAGGGTGATCGTGGGCGGCTGGAAGCGATCGTGCGTGCGCCGACCGCGTCTGCGGGGGTGGCGCGGCGGGCGAGGGTCGTGTTGCTGGCCGCGGACGGGTTGGCCAATACCGAGATCGCCGAGCGGACGGGTTTGAGTCGGCCGACAGTGCTGAAGTGGCGCGACCGCTACACCCAGGCAGGTATCGATGCTCTGGTTGATCTGCCCCGCCCGGGTCGTGTGCCGGAGATCGACGAGGTCGCGGTGCTGGCGGAAACGCTGGCGGACAAGGGGAAGCCGCCGGTCGAGCTGGGTGTGACGCATTGGTCGGCCCGGTTGATGGCCGACCGGTTGGGGATTTCCTTCGCCAGCGTGGCCCGGATCTGGCGGAAGTGGAACATCCAGCCGCACCGGGTCGAGACGTTCAAGTTCTCCACCGACCCCGAGTTGGAACCCAAGCTCCGTGACGTGGTCGGCCTCTACCTGGACCCACCCCGGGGTGCGGTCGTGGTCAGTGTCGATGAGAAGAGTCAGATCCAGGCGTTGGACCGCACCCAGCCGATGCTGCCGCTGCGACCCGGTTTACCCGCCCGGCAGACCCACGACTACGTCCGGCACGGCACCACCACCCTGTTCGCCGCGCTGGAGGTCGCGACCGGCCGGATCAGCGTGGATGCCTGCTACCCGCGGCACACCAACGAGGAGTTCCTGGCTTTCCTCAAGCAAGTCGCCAAGGCTCACCCCAGGGTCAAGCTGCATGTCATCTGCGACAACTACGGCACCCACAGCCACGAGAACGTGACCGCCTGGGTGGCCAAACACCCGCGGATCACCTTGCACTTCACTCCGACCAGCTGCTCGTGGCTCAACATGGTCGAGATCTTCTTCGGCATCATCACCCGCCAAGCCATCCGCCGCGGCAGCTTCACCAACGTCGGAGACCTCGAACACGCCATCCGCGCCTTCATCGACGCCTACAACGACCGCGCGAAACCCTTTACCTGGACCAAGACCGCAGACGAACTCATCACCAAGATCAACCGTAAATAGATCTCAGACACACGACACTAGACACTCGCTCCACAGTTGCAGTGCCCGCCCGAGTTCAATCCCACCCCGGTGGACGGCGGTGTCAAGCCTGTCGAATGTCCTGATATGTGCGAGCAGGTCCAGTTCCGAGCCCAGCGGCTGCGCGCCTTGGTCCGGCCACAGGGATTGTCGGTGTCCTGATCTAGTCTGCGGTGCATGTCGAACTCCGCAGGGTACCGGCACGAACGGCGGCCGGATCGGGCAACGCGGTCTCGCGGCGGCCCCGGCGCGTTACCTGACAAAAGCCTTGTCGACGATTTGATGACGTCGTCGATCGATGACACCAAGGTGGCCGCGTTACTGGGCGCCGAGGAGATCGATCCGGCCTTGTTGATCGAGATGTTGCTTCCGGTGCTTTGGCTCAGCCGTGTGAA
The DNA here is from genome assembly GCF_050699935.1 of Actinophytocola sp. Classification (NCBI taxonomy): domain Bacteria; kingdom Bacillati; phylum Actinomycetota; class Actinomycetes; order Pseudonocardiales; family Pseudonocardiaceae; genus Actinophytocola; species Actinophytocola sp. The sequence goes on along the minus strand of NZ_JBOHGB010000032.1, from coordinate 21,053 downwards.
GGCGTTCGAAGGGAACTCGTCCGTCGAGGGCTCCATGGTGCTGCATCACGCCTACGAGCAACTTGGCATCGCCTCCCACGTGTACACCGTCACATTGTCGATCATGAATCCCACGAACGATCGGTCGGCGGAGTACGGCCGGCCCGACCCGCGCTGGAACGACGGGATTCTGGACGGACACTGCGTGTTGTGGCTGCCTCAGTCGGGGCGGATGATCGACGCGACGGTGGAGCAGTTCTCGGCGGCGCCCGATTCTGCATCCGCGCCGGTGGTGGGCCGCCTTGCAGGTTCGAATTCGTCGGCGTGGGCCTCTCCTGAAGGTGGGCTCGCGGCGGGTACCTGGATCGATGTCCTGGGTGCCGTCGGCCCCATGCACTACGAGCTGACGGATCTGGAGTACCGGGATCTCGTCACCTCGTCTCTGACGCTGGAGGACAACGAGCGGTATCAGCGGGCCGGGGTCAACCTCGCCAGTCGCGCATTGACTCTGCTGCGTGTCGGTCCGGTCGCCGAGCGAGTGCGCACGGTGCCCTACCCGCAGCTGCACGCGTTGCTCGACGCGGTCGACAACGCAGAGTTCGTGGTCGAGCCCACGGGGGACTTCTTCTTCACGGTCCGCGACGGCGACATCGAACACAGCTTGCGTCTCGACGCGATCCCTCTCGCTGCCAGCGACGCAGTGATGTCCCGCTATCCAGAGGATCGTGCGCTGCGACCCGGCCCTGACCTGGTCAAGGAAACGCTGTCGGACGTCGCCACCGACGCCAGGGTGTTGTCATCCGCGACCCCAGCGACAGGAGGCGGCGATGTCCCCGTCGTGCTTTTCGAACCACGTGCCGCCGTCGGCATGCGGTCGCGCAGCTTCGGGACGCGCGAAGCGCAGGCGGAAGGCATCATCATGGCAGGGTTCAGGCGGTTCCTACCGGACTCCACCGCCGCACCTCGATTGCAGTCCTGGTCGGTCAGGCGAACACCGGAAGGACTCGAGTTGTGGGATGAAGGTGGCATCTGGGCCCGTGCTGAACTGTCGATCGACGACGAATGGGTCGCGGCTGCAGAAGCACACAGAGTGGTCCGCGTGGTCTATGGGGTCTTCGTTGGGGTGCGGATCCCTCGTGGGCGTGTCTCCTACACCGATGCCGATCGTGAGGCCGAGCTCCTTCACGCCAGGCGTTCAGGCATCGTCGCCGTGGCCGAGGTCCCGTGGGTCGGAGGTCGGAAGGCATCGAGGTCGCGTTGGCGGCTCTGGAACCGGCGTGCTGCGTCCGGCCGGGCTGGACGGGGGATGTTGTGAGTGGCGAGTTCGGTCTGGCCGGTTATCGGTTCCAATATCACGTCATCGTGCTGACCGCGCTGGAGCTGTGGTGCGGATCGGATGACCAAGGCGTCGAGTCCATCGTGATCGAGGGGCGCCCTGGGGCCGAGAGGGTCGACTACGAGCTGATCGGGCGCGTCAGCACCGATGACGGGGTCGTTCAGGTGAAGAGTCGCTGGGGTGCCAAGGCGTGGTCGCCCACCGAACTGCTTGGCCTGCTCATGTCGCTGGAGCGGGACGCGAGCGGGTCCGCGCGGCTGGAGCTCGTCGCGAACGGGACGTTCAGCTCCAAGGCGCGGCAGTTCATCGAACTGCTCGACCGAACGCACAGCCTCCCTGACGAGGACTTGGCGCGAACCGTGCAGCAGCTGACGACCACGCGGAAAGCAAGCGTCGCGATGCTGGAAGCGTTACGGCGGTCGTCGGTCCGAATCCAGCCATACGGGATGTCCGAGCTACGCGAACGAGTACAGGTCCAACTCAGGCGGGTTCGCTCGGCGGCCGGACAGGAGATCGGCGGTCAGGCGGCCGAACTTCTGCGCGCCCACCTGCTCGGGTTGGCCATGGACAAGTCCGAAGCCGACGACATCGCAGGTCGTACGTGGCATCGTGGCGACTTCCTGGAAGCGGTGGGTGCGTCACGAACAGATCTCGAAGCTGCCCTCGCGGCCAGATGGGGAGTGCCTATCCGGCTCGTCGATCGCGAGCACGCCGTACGACGTGACGGGCTCCTTCAGGAGGTGACGAACCACCTCGCGACGGAGGACGGGCTGCACACGACGGACGGACGAGTTCGGACGTGTGTACTGACCGGTCCCGCTGGTATCGGCAAGACCACGTTGGCCCAGCAGTACGCCCTCGACAACGCCGCCGAGTTCGACTGGATCTACCAGCTCACCGCATACGGTGACGACGACGCGACCGCGACTGGAGACGTCCTCGGGGAAGAACTGGAGCAGTTCGCCACCTGGCTCCAGGGCAGGGGCGTCGCGATCCGGCGCGGTCCGCACCGGTCACTGGTGGACGCCGCGCGCGCGGTTGCCGAGGCTCTTGCTGGGAGCTCGCGGTCGTGGCTCCTGATCGTGGACAACGCGACGACAGCCGACACGATCGCCTCGCTGCTGCCTGCCTCCGGCTACGGGGCGGTGCTGATCACCACCCGAAACAGCGCCTGGCACAGCCCACACCCCACCGTCGCAGTCGGCGCACTCACGGCGGAGCAAGGACGTGCCCTCGTCCTGAACAGGCTCGCGGACCTGGCCTTCGCCGGCTCGGATGCCGACGCGTTGTGCACGACCTTGGACTGCTTCCCGCTGAGCCTGGTCACAGCCACCAGCTACTTGCGCAGCACCAGGGAATCCATCGACGACTTCCTCGAGACCCTCGGTGACGAGGTGCGCAGACTCGACGCGCTCAACTTCCCGCTCCAACACCTGGACGACTACCCGCGCACCGCAGTCGCGGCGGTGAACCTTGCCCTACAACGACTGCGCGCGAGGGAAGGCGACCTTCCCGCCGACGCGATCGCCGTCCTGGGTCGCGCCAGCGTTGTCTTCCCGGACCGGATCCCGGTGCGGCTCCTGGCCTCCGACCGCGGCACGTTCAACGCCTCGGTCGCCGCGCTGGCAGAACTGTCGCTGATCGACCGCTGGCAGGACGACGCCAAGCGGGACTGGGTGCGTGTGCACCGAGTCGTCCAGGACGTCGTCCGCGCCGAACTCGGCACACACCCGGACGAGCTTCGAACAACGTTGCTCGCCGTCGAGTTGGCCGCCACTGACCTAATGGTCGAGTGCCTTCAAGCCCTGGATATGGTGATCGGCGGGGCGTTGCGTCTGCACGCGATCACGCTCGCGGAACGCCTGCTGCAGTACGGCGAGCAGAGCTGGCAGGCGACCACGGCGATGTTGTCCAACGCGGCGTCGATCGCGAAGCTCCAGGGTGATCTCGCCGACGCCCAACGCCTCGTCAAAGAGGCGCTGGACCTGATACCACCCGACGACTACGACCCCCAAACAGCCGGCCGACGTGGGAAGACCCTGGCCATGCTTGCTAACCTGCAACTCGAGCACAATGAGACCGACGCCGCACGAACTACCCTGGAAGCGGCTCGACGCGCCCACGATATGCACCGGATCGTTCCCGCGCACTTCGAGGCGTTGGTCGAGTGCATGGCACTTCAATGTCGGGTCGAAGCGTATCTGGCTACGGACGAGGCTGATGTCCGTGCGCAGTTCGAGAAGGCGAAAGCCCTCCCCGAGCCCACGCATCAGGCCGCGGTGGTGCGGGCCTCCTGCCTGGTCGTGATCGCACGGGAGATGACCTGGAGTGCGGGAGTGCGTGCCGACTTCCAGGACTGCGCCGAACGATTGCTCGCCCTGATAGGCCAAGGCGACCACAAGGAACCAGGCGTGACTGCGATGGCGCACTTGGCCCTGGCTGAAGCGCACGGGTCGGAAGGCGCGGTGGACGCGGCCTTGCGGCACTTCCGACAGTTCAAGCAGATCGTGTCTGACATTCCTGGGATCGATCCGGCGTTCCGGGTAGACGAGTCCATCGAGCTCGCTTTGGGTCTGACCGGGGTGTGCCTGGACAAGATGACGGGATTCCCATACCGCGATATCAACAGCCTCGTCCAGATGCTCCTCGCGGACATCGACGACCAACTCGCCGAGGTCGACTGGAGGGCGACACAACGCGACTGGATGACCATCAGGGTTAGCTCCCTGAAAGCCCTTCACGCGGCGCAGAACGGTCATGTCGACGAGTACCGGCGGCATGCCAGGGAGGCGAAGCATCTCGTCCGCCGGTATCGGAAGAAACTGCCCGGCAACGTCGAAGCCATGGCCCGGAACATTCGCATGGCCGCGCCTCTCGCGGAGTCTCAACACACCCGCAGGCAAGGTCTGCAACCAGGAGAGAGCCTGTCGAACTCGCTATCCGCGCCGGTCAGGCCCCGATACAAGCCGGAACGCTGTCGTCACTTCGATCTGCTGCCGACCCGACCGGCAATGCCTGACGTGGAGATCGGCGTCGATGTCGAGACACCTGCGGCTGGAACCGAACTCGTTGTCGACCGGGTGCACGCGATCGCCACGCACGGCGCGCTGCTCGACGAACTCATCGGCGACGACCTGCCGCACGCGCAGGAGGTTCAGGACGCGTTGTGGGAGCCTGCCGGGAAGCCGCAGGACTTCGTCGACCACCTCATCGGCGCTTGGCGCATTATCGACACAGTGTCCTACAAGATCATCGAAGTCACTGGGGAGTCGATCGAGGACGTGCGAAGCAGGTGCGAGGACAGCCTGATCCGATCCCATCACGACGACCTGGTCGACACCGTGCCGACGCGTGCCATCCTCAAGTGCCTGAACAACAGTTGGTTCCCGGAGCTGAACGAGATCCTGACGCAGGGGGACCGGGAGGGGATGGTCCGCATCCTCACCGACCTCGTCGGGGTTGAGTGGCGACTGGCCAAGGAATTCGCCAGCCTGACCGGTGCCTCCGTAGCGGAGGTGATCGCCCAGATACGCGATCTGGCGATGGCCTTCGACGGTACGGTGGTACACCCAGGCGGGAACTCGTACGACGTCGCGACCGGAACGATCAGAACTGGCCGCCTCATCACCGGCCGGACCGCGCAGGTCTGGCTCAACGACCCGGAAGCCGGCACCGTTGATCACGTCTGGATACTCGATAACGGCGGCACCGGGAAGTCCAGCGCACTGCGCGTCGTGCTGCTGGAGGCGGTCGGGTCCGGGATGTTCTGCATCTTCCCGTCCGATCCGCGAAACGAGCACAGCTTCGATCGCCTCTGGAACTCGTGGGTCGAGACTCCAGCGTGGATCGCCACCAACATCGCGGACACGGTGAGGAACCTTGAAGCCGCGGTAAGGATAGTCAAGGCCCGGACTGCAGCGGAGAATGTGCCGAGCCCGACCGCGAAGCGTCCCGGAGTCCTGTTCGGAATCGACGACGCGGATGACGTCCTTCGGCTCCCCCGGGGTCGGGAGTTGATCGACTTCATCGTGACGCACGGTCCAGCTGTCGGTGTCGGAATGGCTATGGTCATCCGGGACATTGACTGCGTGGACGGTGACGAGGTCCTGTGTCGGGCGATTGCCGATGCGCGCAGCAGAACCTTCGTCGGCGCGGTCATTTCCGACAAATGGGAAGAACTGCGCTCGGCTTACCGCAGTCGACCCCAACATGAATGAGGTCTGCGGCTGCCACGACCCGGAACAGTTGGTCTTCATAGCCGACGACGTACTCGACCGAGTCGAGGAGCACGGCGACCTGTTCGCACACTTTTGATGAGACCAGCACGATCTGCCCGCTCCGCTGAGAAGTACGGTCACGCTGACATGCTGCCGGTTATCGGACGAGGTTGCTGCGTTGCTGCCAGAGCCATGACCGCATGGGGTCGCGTCAGTGCCACGGCGCTCGCGGCGAAGAAGTCGGCGAATCGACGTGCGCTCTGCTCGGTTTGTTCACGGTGCCACGCGCTCATCGCATTATCGAAGTCTTCACGGACAACAGGAGAGATGTTGGGTAGATTTCGCTCCGTCAGCGCAGCGACGAGCGAGTTCCATAGCTCGTAATAATTGATTCCGTGCACAGCGCTCGCGGCATCGATCTCTTCTAGGGCGGGGTCGATGAGTTGCCTGAGTCGAAGTCGGGCCGCCTCTACGGTGGATGTTTCTGGTGTGCCCGCACGGATGTCGTCGAGCGATCCTCGGAACTGCGCCAAGATGTTGTGCAACGCGTCATCGTGAGTTCGGTCAAGGGGTGTGACAGGGAGGCTGACGGTCTGCACATACGCGATCGCCTCCGGCAACACGGCGAGCGAGAGCGAGCCGACCGACTCAGAGACATTCAGGTATCGGATGGCGGAGAGGCCACTCTGTCGAAGGTCCGACGTGGTCAGTTGCGCGGCTGATTCGTGGTTCTCGTCGCGGTACCCGTCGTTGACACGGTCAGGAGGAACGGCGAGCGTCACTCGGTGCAGGTAGAACTGAGCTGCTCCATCGTCTTGGTCGCTCATCCGACGCAACATGTTCTCGATCGCGGACTCGTAGGTGCCGACGTGCAGCGCCTGATTGAGCTGTTGCTCGATGAGCGCCTCGGAATGGCCAGCCGGGAGGTAGTGCGCGGTCGCGATGAGTTTCGCCCTTTGGTCGTTCGCGTAGGTGGCCGAGGGCCAGTCGAGGTGAGTGCTGGTGTGGTACCAGGCCACGCGATTGATCTGTGTGTTGTTGAGGACCGGGTCGTCTGGGTTTCGCAACGCGGCGACTCTCGGCCCAAAATGGATGGTGCCGCCGCAGTGTTCGCACGGCATCAGAGCGTCGATGGTCGACTTGATGTGGTAGTCCGCAGCAGAGATGGACGAGATCTCGCCGCAGTCGCAGTTCATGCGGTAGCCGTAGTTGAAGTCGCTGTGTTGCTCGTCCAGGGCAGGAGCGGCGGGCCCTTCGCAGTCCATGTCACGAGGTTACTTGGAGCGGTGCCGCGGCTCATCAACATGCTGAGTGGACAGTTGTGCGCCTTGCCGGCCTCCGCGAGCAGGAGCGCGACTTGGCGGCGCGCCGCTGAACCTCGTCGCGGGAATGCGGCCTCCCTTCTACTTCGCCTTGCGGTTCAACTCGATCGCGGTCACCGCCTCGGCGTGCCGTTCGTTGACAATGTTCGCGGCGCTGATGAGAGTGCCTTCCTCTCGACGATAGGTGCGTTCCTGTCCACTGCGGAACGACAGCCAGTCGAAGCTGCTGTTGATCCACGTGTCGTCGAAGATCAAACAATGCGGTAGGGCGTCGCGGAGCCGGACCAGGGTAAAGTTGGGGAAGCGCTCGTCGAGCTTCCGGAGACGATCGACGGCTTCGGTGTCGTGCTCGTCGTCGGGGTGGCCGAGGCCGTAGGCGATGTACGCGACCAGTCCTCGGCGGCGGAGCATGCTCTCCAGCTCGGCGATCAGGTCGGGATCGATCACCGCGCCGCGCAAACGAGACGTGATCAGCAGGAAGCGGCGCCGGGCGTCACGCAGCCCGTGCGCGAGCAGTTCGCGATGCTCGAAGGCGGGCACGGCGCGCACGGCGAGTGCCGCCAGCTCAGCACGAGCAGTGGTGCTGTCGTGGGAAGCGGCATCCCCGGTTGAGGCGGGGACGCCGGGCGGGGTGTTGTCGGCCCTTCTTTGCAGGCCTCGTACGGTGTCGTAGGGCGTGCGCTGATCGAGGAGTTGGGCAGGCAGTTCGGGTTCCCCGACGGGTGCGGCGACGGTGATGCCCAACTTCTCGACGCCGCCCGCTTCAAGCAGGGCTCGGCTGTGTGCCTCGCTGGCGAGGTCGTCGACGACGACGCTCAGGCGCACCTCGTCGAAGTCGAGAGCGGAGTACACCAGGAGCACGACCGGCAGATAGCGGCGCGGTTGGCGGGTGACCGCTTCCACCGCCAGTACCTCCAGCTTGGCTGACGACCTGGGGCGCCGAGGTGGCGTCGGCTTGGGATCGTCCTCGGTGTCGGTGATCAGCATGTTCAACGTGCGCGGTGTCACATCCTGAGTGGTCACCTCGCGCGTACGGATGGAGGGCAAAACCACCAGACCATCAGCCCTGGCTTCGTCGCGGGTGATGATGTCGGATTTAGTGTGCTCGGTGGGAACCCACCGCAGGCGGTCGAAGGTATAGGGCTGTTCGACGCGTTGGGGGGTGGAGGTCTCCAGGTCGGTCACCGCCTTGATACCGGCGGCGGTGAGGCTGACCGAGCGCAGGCCCGGCTGGCCGGGTCGGCTGCGTAGGCGGTAGTCGAGCGTCTCGGCGGAGAGCTGCCCCGCGACAGCGGTCTGGACGACATCGTGGTCCACACCGAGCACCGCGGCGATGTCGGGAATGGTGTCCACACCATGCTGGCACAGCCGGAGGACGAACTCGTCAACGACGGGCAGTGGTTTGCGTTCCAGGGCCACCAGGTCGAGGGTGAGCCAGGAGACGGGGATCGCGGCCTCGACCGCGGTCACGAGCTGGAAGCCGGAGTGCAGCTCGCTGTAGCGGCGTGCGGCGATGGTGGTGGTGTCGGTCATGCTTGGGCCGTCCTGATCCGGCAGGTGTCGGGATGTTTGCGCATGTAGGTCACTACGTCGTTCAAGGGACCGGGGCGGGTTTCGCAGAATGGTGCGTCGCCTACGAGGACCAGGCCATGTCGGGCCCGCGACAGAGCTACGTTGACTCGTCGCCAGTCGCGTGGGCCGAGGAAACCGATCGTGCCCTGGCGATTGCTGCGCACGATCGAGTAGAACGTGACGTCGCTTTCGCGGCCTTGGACGGCGTCGATGGTGTTGATCTCGACGTCCAGCAGCGTCGAGGGAGGTCCTACTACCGCACGCTGCAGCTCCTCCATCTGCTTGCGGTAGCCAGTCAGTACCAAGACACGCAAGGGTCGGCCGTCTTCGCTGTGGACGGTGCCGTCGTCCAGGGCGGTGCGCAGTTCGGCCAGCGCTCGTTTGATGACCTGGACCTCGTAGCGGTTGAGCACATCGTGGCCGTTGCGTGTTTCCCGGCGCCGGTCGGAGCGAGCGGTGTCCAACCAGGTGACCGGCCGATACAGACTTTCCCATCCGGGCAACTCGGAGTTGGTCACCGAGCCCAGCGTGCCCTGGTAGAAGCAGGCGGATACGAGGTCACCGATGCCAGGGTGCATCCGGTACTGGTGGCTGAGTTGATGGCGGGCCACATCCGGGGCCTGTTCCAGCAGGTCACGGAACAGGCTTCGCTCCACCTCGACACGTTCCAGGCCGTGGCGCTCCATCAGTTTCTCGTTGTCCAGTACCTCCTCCTGCATCGGGGGAAGCTGATTCGGGTCCCCGACGAGTACCCAGCGCCGAGAGCGGGACAGCGGCACGAGGGTCTCGGTGGCGGTGGCCTTGGACGCCTCGTCGAGGATGCACAGGTCGAACTCCAGTTCCCGCACGGCGGGGTGGGCGAGGAATCCGAGGCATGTACCAGCGACGACCCGAGCCCGCCGCAGCAGGACCGCTTCCAGGTCTCGGCTGGACTCGATCCGCTGCAACCACTCCGCCTGCAACCGCAGGATGCCGACCAGCTTCTCCAGTCGGGGATCGTCGTTGACGACTTCCTTGAAGACTGCGCGCAGGGCAGCAACGGTCGGCGCTGGTTCAAGCCTCCTCAGCGCTTCTGCTTGAACCTCGTCGAGCAGTTCGGCGGCGCGGGTTCGCAGGCTCTGGACCCGTTCGGCTGACCGCTCCGCGAGGTCGGTCAGCGCCGTCATTTCCGAGACGATCTCTTCCTCGTCCTCGGAGGGCCTGTCCTCCGGTGCTGTGTTCTTGGATGTGCGCGGCTTGGGTTGGCGAGGCGAACCGCCGAGTGCCCGCAGCTTGGCCTCCGCCGCGGTTTGGTCCTTCAGGGCGGCGATGCATTCCAAGAGGGTCGCCGCCCCCTGGACATGGGCGAGTTCCACTGCCTGGTCTGCGGCCAGATGCCGCAGATGGCTATCCGCGCGGTCACGGATCTCCTGAACCCAGATCGGCATGCGCTGTTCCAGCATGTGCTGTCGCGCCTGAGCGGCGATCCGCTCATGGGAGCGGCCCAGCCGGACCAGGTTCTCCAGGCCAGCGTCCGCGAGCCGCACGAGCGCGTTGTCCACCGCGACATGTGTTTGGCTGACCAGCAGGATCCGAGAGGCGGGGTTGCGGCGCAGTTCCTGACGGACCAGCTCGGTGATGAAGGTGGTCTTGCCGGTTCCAGGCGGTCCTTTCAGGAGGAAGAAGTCCTGGCTGCCCAGCGCCCGACCAAGCGCGGTCCGCTTGTCGGAATCCAGCCGGTCGTCGAACCACTCCGCAGTAGCGGGAACGGCACGCTCACCGATGCGAGTGGGATCCAGCAGCAGTTCACGCAGCAGAGGGCGCACCGCGATCCCGGAACGCACGTTGACCACGGCATCGCGCTGGCGAGCCAATGCCGCCTTCGCCGGCCCGATATCCAGGACAAGCTCGCCCGCAGACGGCAGATTCTGAGGTTTTCGCTGGTAGGCGAGGGTGAGAACAGTGCCCTCCTGGGCGATGACCACACCGGTACCGCCGGCGATGCGCTCCCGCCCGGACCCATCGGCGACCTCGACACGGCAGACCCGCTCCTCGCCCAGCACGTCGACGGCAGGCGCCACAGTCAGGTGGAAACGCACCCTCTTGCCGTCAACCTCGGCCGAGGTGTAGCGGAAGGCTCCGGTGCGGGTGCGTTCCAGGTCTTCCTTAGCTGTGAGCAGGGCCATCCACTTGTCGAACATGCGGTTCTCATCACGCTGCCGCTGTTCGTCTTTCAGCCGCAGGTGGTGTTCGTCGAGGGCGGCGAGCACCATCTCCATTGCCTGCCGGGCAGCAGCGGGTGGCTGTCGCCTGCTGGTCCAGGTGATCTCCTCGGCAACGGGCCACCCACGACGCCGCATAGCCTCCAACGCGGCCTCGCTCTCCTCGTACACCCGAGAGACAACGAACGTTGGTTGGTCTGTTAGGACCACCAGACGCAGGCGATGTCGTTCACCCACCAGGTCGAGGGTGTCGGGCATCGGCAGTCCGGTTTTGGGGTCCGTGCCGCGGACCAGGTGAGTACCCGGGACGATTTCCGCCCGCAACGCTCGCTCGAGGGCCTCGGCGTCGCGGTCCAGGGGCGGCGAGACCAGACCCCGCGCGGCCTGGTCCTTGAAGTCCAACTGAGCCAGGCGCGGCCGCAGCCACTTCCGGTTGCGGCGAGTCTGGATCTCGTGGAGCCGCTCACGCAGCACCATCGCATCACGCGGGCGGGCCGCCTGATCACGACTGGTGCACTGGCGCAGTAGCGCCTCGACCTCCGGAGGCACATCGATCTCGTCGAGGGCGGCATCGAGATGGGGATAGTCGGTGAGGGTTCGACCCGTCAGGCATGTCGCAGCGGTGGCGGCGAAACCCCACACGTCCCTACTTGCGCGGCCTAACCCATCAAGCTCGGGCGGGGCGTAGGGACGAGAGACGAACTCCGCGACAGTCGCTTCGGTGAGATGACTGCGGATCTTGCTGATGCCGAAGTCAGCCAGCAGCGGCGTCTGGTCGTCACTGATGAGGATATTGGCAGGTTTGACGTCGCGATGTACGACATCGCGCTCGTGGGCGTATGCCAGCGCGTCGAGCAGAGCCAGGCCGTACGTGTTAGCGAAGTCATCCCACCCGAAATCCTCCGGCGGTGGGAGAACATCTCGCAGCCGCTTTTCCACCCACGGAAAAACCAGGAAGAAGGCGTCCTCACCGGCGTCTTCTCCGTGGTCGAGCAACGAGACAATATTGCGGTGAGTCAGCCTCCCTAACGCTTCCACTTCGCGCTGAAAAAACACGCGGTGCGTATCATCGGCGTCAGCCCGCAAAATCAGCTTTACCGCCACCACGCCTGCGGTCTGCTGGTCAATGGCCTTCACGACGCGAGAGGCACCACCCACACGCTGCGCCCCACCGGGTTGCTGATCCTCCGGCATGACCACGTACCGGCCCGCCACCACGCGCATCACGATCTCCCCTTGGCAGAAGCGAGTACGAAACTCTACAACGCGTCGGCTGGTGTACCCGTATCAACACGCCATTGGGTGACGTCGAGTCCAGCGATCCTTCGTTCGGGTGCGTTGCCCTGGTCCGGAGGCTGGCGGTGATGAGCAATTCCGCCGCTGGCCAGGCCGTGTCGGCGCGTACCGGGTTGGTCGATAGGCTCCGGCCATGCCGCTGCTCTACGCGTTTCAGGACCTGGCCGGTGATTGGCACGGCCACCCGGACGACGACATCGACTGGGACAAGCCGGCCGTCGCCAAGTTGACCATCATCGACGAGCGGTCCCCGTACATCGGTCAAACGCTCACCGTCTGGTCGGCCGCCATGGAGGGCTCCAGCCCGCCCGGCTCGTACGTGACCCTCGACCACGGCTGCCGGCTGTGCATGACCGTGGCCGTGGAGAATGAGATCTACCCGTGGACTGAGGGCGAACGGCAGCCTCGGCAGCGTGAGTACGCAGGGATTGTGGAGCCGTGGCGAGGTGCCTCCTACGAAGCCCCGGATGACAAAAACTGAGCGTTCCCAACGCTTCCTGGACGCCATCCGCCCGCTTAAGGGGCTAGCCTAACGCTAGCCACTCCACCGGGCGTATCGAGCCCTCTCAACGGCAGCAACCAGCGAAGCGATTGGGCGATGTTTCGTTCAGTAGTCGCGCGGGACGCATCCGTCACGGCCCTCACCTTCGGGGCGGCGAGCCATCAACCTTCACCGACTCCGGGATGACCGTTGTTTTTGAGGGCGCGCCGTTGGGAGCCAACCATATTCACCGCAGGCTGGGCGGGAGGCCAGGTTGGTCAAGCAACCGCTCCATGCCCAGAAGGCCAGCGTCCAGGCCGATCTGGGCGAGCCAGTCGTCAACCTGAGCATCAAGATCCCGCCGTTCGCGCAGGTCGTATGCAGGGTTCGATACCGCGTCAGCGCCGTGGGAACCGCCGCGGTCGATCATCGAGGTCAGTCCCTCTGTCTCAAGGAGATCCTTCACGTCTGGTTTGGAGCGAAAGGCCAAGCTGGGCGGTTGTGGCAGCACCACCGGGTCGACCCCGGCGATCCCTGCCACCGCGTTCACCACATTGGGATCCACCAGCGCGGCCAACAATACGGTCACAAGTGAACGCAACCGCAGCACCGACAGACGCCACGACCCCTGATCGGCATCTGAGTTCGACGAGACCCAGTTGGTCTGTTCACGCAGTTCCGTGGCAGCAACGATGTCGAGCGTCAATGTGAGCTCGGATGCGGGTGCGCCGTAGGTCTCTGGCAGCTCCAGCTCCAGCACTACGTCCACGAGATCGGAGAGGCCGCTCCTGACTAGCCGGACTCTCCGGGCGCGGTTCAAGCCTCTCCGGTGAAATGATCGACTCGCCTCGGTCATACCGACGTCTCTGCTCCAACCTCGCAGAGTTTGAGTGAGCGACGACTCCTCGAGCGCGTCGCCGAGATCGCGCACGGCACGTTCCGACAAAGGCTGCCACCCGGCGGCAGGCCCGACTGGGGATCGCAGACCGCTGCGCAGGATGAAGAGAGCGTCCATCCGGCTGTGCGCGGACGCGAGTTGTGGAACAGGCAGCGGCGCCGCCCACGTGGCTCGCTGCGGCACCTCGCTGAACAGTTGCGCAAGCCGCATACGGTCAGCTGTCGCGTTGCGACCGTTCAGACGAATCGGTGCCGCGCCGTCCAACAGCACGGGCCGGGGTGCGATGGCCGAAAAAACCCGAATCACCAAGAGATATCGGCCGGTCTTCTCGGGCAATGGCAACACCAGAATCTCTGGCTCCCACGGCGGCTCCAAACGCGTGTGACAGCCGCTCGCAACCTGCGTGACGGCATCTTCCGACACACCAACAAACCGGTCGTCGGCGTCCGGCTTGTCGTTGATCCCGACCACGATCAAGCCACCGTAGCTGTTGGCCATCGCCGCCACTGACTTCACCAGGCTCGGGCTGTACTTCTCCTTGTACTCATGAGTCAGGCTCTCCAGCGGGTTCTGCTTGACCAAGGCACGGACCCGATCGACCGTCACATCAGCTGCAGCACACATGAACAACGAATGCGTTGACACCACCAGCTGAGCATGACACAGGATCGACGGTGATCTTGGGTCTGCCGCACGACCCGTTACCGAGGTGAGGACGACGCCGAGCACGTGGCGATGCTCAGCGAAGAAGCCGTCCAGGACATCAACAAGAGTGTCGATCTTGTCCGAGAGTGAGGACACGGCGAACGGCGTCCGGGGCCAGAGCGCTCCGTCGTCCTCCAGCCGGATCCACGCGGCGCCCGCTGCCCTGGTCTGGTTGGCTTTCTTGTTGAGCGCCCGCATCACCCGATCGTGTTGGTCCTGGTCGAATCGCGGCCATCTCACCGCGCCGCTATCCTCGTCTGTCGAGTTCACCGGCCCAGGCGTGCACCGCAGAACTGCACCGGCGGTGTCTACCTCCACGGGTGCTGCGGTGTGGGCGCACAGCTTGCTGGCTTCACGAATCCGCTGGTACCAGGCTTCGTCGGGTTCCGCTGGGAGGTCGCCCGACCAGGTCACCCCATGCTGACCACCGCCCATCAGGAGGAACATGCTCGGCCTGCTCCATGCGACGGGTGCGCTCGATCAACCGGTTGTCCAGATCGATCGCTCGGTACTCGAGGTACACGTCGGTCCCGCCTCGCACTGCCCGCAGGTCCCCCGGCCTGCCGTCTGGCTTCGCCGGCTCCAGCGTCACACGGGCACCAGCGAGCAGCGCCTGTGCCGCGAGCCGTGCCTGGGCGGCCGCGTGCCGCAGCTCGATCCGGACCGAGTTGCTGCGCATCGTCTTGCGCAACACGCCGATCCCCTCCGCACCCGCGTCCTGCGGGACCTGGACACTGCCCCACCACCCCAGCATCCCGACGAAGGCATCACGCTGTCGCTCGGCCGAGCGGAACAACGACGGACTCACCATCGCCTACGCGACACGGCTCCGTGTATCAACCGGATTCGGCCCTCGGCAACCAGCCGGCCCGAAGAACTCACCCAGCCCGACAACCGTGCGACGCGCGGCCTCCCGACCCAGCGACATGACGTACCTCGCCTGTCAAGGTCGCGGACGAGCACATCTCAGTCCAACTCCTGACGCCCCTGCTCCACGTCGCGCCAGCCCGACATGACCTCCAACCCTTCCGCGCCGTCCACGGCGCGGCTGGAAAAGGATGTCACTACATCCCGACCAACCAGACCAGCACTGCAGAAAGACACAATGGACAGAGATATCACCGCTACGACGCCGAATGCCCTGCGCGCCTTGATGGTCGAAAAGATCAAGAAGTCAGGGCACGCACAACGCCCTGAAGTTGAGCGGGTTCTTCGTGACACACCACGGCACGAGTTCGTCCCGGACGCGGACCTAGCGACTGCCTACAGCCCATGGCAGGCGGTGGTCACCCACCGGTTCGACGGCGGTCGGGCCTTGTCCTGCGCGTCGGCACCATGGGTGGTCGCCGCGATGCTCGACCAGCTCGACGTCCAACCAGGCAACCGCGTCCTGGAGATCGGCGCGGGCACCGGGTACAACGCCTGCCTGCTCGCTCAGCTGACAGGCCGCGCGGACCTGGTTACCACGATCGACATCGACCCGAACGTAACCGAGCAAGCCAAACGTGCCCTGGTCGCCACTGGCAACGGCGACGTGCACGTGATCACCGGCGACGGCGGACTCGGCTACCCGACCACGCCCCATATGATCGGATCATCGCCACCGTCTCTCCGTGGGACATCCCAGCCGCATGGTGGCAACAGCTTGCGTCTGGAGGACGTCTGGTCGCTCCACTGCGGTGGCGCGGCCAGGGCCGCAGCGTCGCCTTCACCTACATCGACGGCCGGCTGGTCTCCGACTCCCTCCACCTGTGCGGCTTCGTGTACCTCCGCGGCGAGCACGAAGGCGAACTCGACGGCTCGATCACCACTGACGGGCTTGGTCACCCTTCACTGGGACCGCGACCAGGCCGTCGACCTCGCTGCACTGCGGGATGTGCTCAACCAGCCGCGGGTCGCTTCCTGGTCCGGGGTCACCATCGCCGGCAACGAGTCCCATGACGGGCTTTGGCTCCGCATGACGGTCACCGACTCGCGCGTGTGCCGACTCAAGGTCGACGCCGACGTCCCACCGGAGGTCTGCGACCCGGTACCTGGTTGGTGGCGCATGGCACTCATCGACGGCGCCACGCTGGCATACCTCACTTACCGACGTAAGGAGACCGGCGACGAGGTGCGCTGGGAGCTGGGCGCCGTCATTACTGCAGTCAGCGGGGCGCGGGTTTGAGGCGGCCAGCGTGGATATGGTGAAAGGAGAGGGTGCGTGGCACCAAGGGGACCGCGGAACTTGTTCAACCTGCTGGTTCGGGACTACCTCCGTGTCACGACTGGTCGTCCTGCGGTGTCGGGGACGCGGGACGGATGAAGGTCGCCAGCTTGTTGTCCATGGGTTCAGGGCCGATATCTGATGCTTCCTCTGCGACGTGGTGAGCCTGACAACAACGTCCGCTTGACCCATCAGATCGAGAGCTGGTAAACGGCACGGTCCTTGCCGGGTCCCTTGAAGTCGGCAATGACGGGAACCCCGTTGACGATGCGATCGCCGCCGGCGTTGGAGAAGCCCATCGATTCCCAGGTGGCTTGTGCGGCCGTGTTCTCTGGTTCAGAGGTGAGGTAGATCCGTGTGCAGTTCCAGGCGGTTGCTTGGTCTCGGACGTGGCCGATCAGAGCTTGGGCGATGCCGGCTCGGCGGTGGTCGGGATGGGCCATGACGTCCTGGATGTAGACCTCGTTCGGGGCGTCCTGGCTGCGGAAAGCGATAACCGCTCCGGCGAGTTCGTCGTTGATGAGGGCGGTGGGGCATGTGGAGGAGAAGAGGGTGGCGTAGAGCCAGTAGTCGGAGGCGGTGCGGGCCTTGACGTAGGGTGCGCCGAGGTCCATGAGCGCGAGGATCTGTGGGATGAGGTCTATGCGCAGCGGCGTGATCTTCATGGTGCTCCTGGTGTCGTATCGCGGACGAGGTTGGTGAGGTGGCGGACGACATCGCTGGGATCAACGGCGTCGGAGACGCTGCGGCCGACGATGAGGATGTCCCAGTCTGGGTCGGCGATAATGTCGTAGTCCGTGGGCCCGAAGCCTCCGGAGACTGCGACGGGTAGACGGGTCCAGGTACGGATGGTGTGGGCCGTGATCAGGGCGTGTCGGCTGCCGATCCCGATGTCGATGTTGGTGGTGATGGTGAATCCGTCAACGCCGGCTCGTTCCATGTCGGTGATCCACTGGCGGGAGAGCAGGGGAAGCGGTGTGTCGAGGAGAATGGGGACTCCTAGGCGCCGTCCCGCTTCAACGGCGGCAGAGACACTGGCGACAGTGGCGGGTCCGATGAGGAGCACGACGTCGGCGCCCGCTTGGGCGGCGAGCACGACTTGGTCTCGGCCCCAATCGGCCGACATCATCTCGGCGATCACGGTCGTGTCGGGTACGTGTCGCTTGATGTGCGTGATAGCGCTGAGTCCAGTCGCCTTGATGAGCGGGTCGCCGACTTCGACGAAGTCTGCCCCTGCGTCGGCAGCTTCGCAGGCCACGGCGGCTGCCTCGTCGAGATCATGTAGGTCAAGCGCGATTTGGATTGAGCGACGATTTCGTAGCTTGCGGAACTCTTCTTGACGGCTATAGGTGAGTGGTTGTGCCGCCGTCGCGGCCAGAGCATCGGATTCGCGCTGTACGAGCCAGTCCTTGCTGCGACGGACTTGGTCGACCATGTGGGTTTCCTGCACGTCGGTGAGTGTGAGCCATCCGGTACGGACCTCCCGGAGCACGCCGAACAGGGCGCGCGGGTCGCTGTTGCCGTTATGTGTGCCATGCAGGAGGTGGAGTCGATGGAGGCCGGGCTGGACATGGGCCGGGCATCGTTGCCAGCTCGGCTCAGTGGCCACGAGGGACAACGCGGCCTGGGCAAGTTCAACGATGGATGCTGCACTATCGCCTGTATTCGGCGCGTTGAGCAACAGTCCCTGTAGGACTCGGTCCCTCACATGCCAGTTCCTGTCCAAGAGGAGCGTCGGTAGGTGAGTCCTGGCCGCGTTGGTCGGCATGTGGGTTAGGGCGAGGGCGGCTGCAGCGCGGACCTTGTAGTCGGTGTCGTTGACAACGGTGCCGACTACAAGGTTGCTGGCTTGGGTAGTCGGGGCGCGTTGGTCGCGAAGCCCTTGCGCG
Organism: Actinophytocola sp.; assembly: GCF_050699935.1. Taxonomy (NCBI): domain Bacteria; kingdom Bacillati; phylum Actinomycetota; class Actinomycetes; order Pseudonocardiales; family Pseudonocardiaceae; genus Actinophytocola; species Actinophytocola sp. The sequence continues at coordinate 2,951 of NZ_JBOHGB010000032.1, read as the reverse complement.
AGCGCGGCGCGGACACGCCAGTTCTCGTGGTTAAGCAGGGAGGTAAGAGCGAGCGCTTCGTTGTCACCGAAGAACAGGAAGAAGTGTCGAGCGACGAAGGTGGCTTCGTCGCCGTGATCAAGGTCGGCCGCAGCGAAAAGTGCTTGGACGGCGCGGGCATCGAAGTTCTGCTCGATGAATCGGCCGGCGCTGTCCCAGATTGCGGTGCCGAACCTGCGGAGTGCTGCGACCAGCCATCGGTGAAAGGCATCGCCGAGGGCGGGCATGAGGGCAGGTGTGGTGAGGAGTGCAGTAGTCAGTTCGTGTGCTGAGTCGTGGTCGCAGCGTTCCGCGCAGGCTCGGAGTACTTCGGACGTGGCAAAGGCGGTGTCGGCGAATTTCAGCATGAGCGGCAGCGTTGTGCTCAGCGAGATCGTCGGAGCGAGTGCCGCGGCGGTGACCACGTCGAGGGCAGTGCTGTTGAGGTGATGTATCACGAACTCGAAGACGTTGCGTACGGTCGCGGAGGTCGTGGCTTGTTCGGCGAGGTCGTTGAGGGCGCTGACGGTGGCCACGGAGCGGCCGTTGCTGGTGAGGAGTTGAGTAAGTCGGGTTGCGAGGAAGTACTCACGAAGGATGTCGTGTACGAACTCGGGACTTCTCCCGGGGATCTGTGTTCGGAGGATCGCCGCTAAGTCTTCGCGGTTTGCCAAGTGCGTTTGATCGCTGGCGGGCTGGGAATTGATCGAGGGAGTCAGTATCGCCGGGATGACCGTCGGCATATCCCGTTGGGCCAGGTTCGCCAATGCGTCGAAGGTTCGATCTATGTCCAGGCCCGCTCCACCCACGAGGCTCCGCATGCAGTGGTCGACCAGAGAGTAGGGGTTGGCGTCGGCGTCCGCGGTCGTTGGTCCGGCCGCGAGGAGGAGTCTCAGGTAGAGCGGTAGTCGAGTCAGCTGCTGCACTGGATGCGGCAAGGCGTCGAAGCTGGCCGTGTCGGCGGGCTTCGCGCTGTTCCAGGTCGCTCGCGCATCTACCGTGGTCCAGTGCGGGATCACGTATGGTTCGGACTCCAACCGCGGTCCTGGCCGGTGGAAGATCGAGGCGTTGAGCACGGGATGCGCGGCGGTCTGGATCTGAGGTGGGGTGCGGATAACAAGGACAAAGCGCAGGAACGCTGATTGCACCTGCCGGAGAATGATGTCGATATGGCGGGCCATCGGGTCGAACTGTTCTTGAGCAGTTATTCCGTCGATGACGATCAGACATGGCCTCGGCAGCTTTGCAGCTTCGCCTTCCAGGGTGAGTAGCGAGTCCTCTCCACCAGAAATAGACGCGTAGCGCAGGATCTCTACAGCAAGGTCAAAATGCCGTGGTGCCCACGAAGTTGAGGCGTGCAGTTGGAAATCTACTTCGGAGCCGAGGACGTTGACCAGATAGTGAGTGAGTCGACTCTTGCCACTTCCCGCAGGTCCGTTGATCAGGTAGACCCGAGACGGAGCCTGCACGAACGCCCGTACGCGATCACTGGCATCGAGCGGTGGGCGGTAGGGCAGGTCGGCCTGAAGTTGGGCCTGCATCGCGTCCAGCAAGGCGAACGTCCGCTCGGAGGATCCGCTCGCTAGCCCACCAGGCTCGTCTCGTCCCGAGCCGAGGGCTTGAGCGAACCGCTGTCGGACATCGTCGGGCGCCCGAGCAAGGTCAGTATCGAGCACGTCCTGCGTGTGGTGACGCAACCGTGCCTCGCTACCACGGCTTTCCCAGTTTGCGACAGCAGCGTCGTTGAACCCGAGGTGGCGGGCGAACTGGCGCACACTCATACGCCGAGCAAGGCGCAAAGCTCGGGCTTCGACGCCGGACCATTTCACGATCGTCACCAACGCCGCTCCCCCAGGTTTCATTGCCAGCTGACGCCGCAGTGCATCGACGTCGGCACACACGGTTACACCCGACTCTAGGACAACACTAGGACGCCAGCCCCTCCCCTGCCTGCCCCGGCCTCATGCAGCCTGTTCGAAGGGGCAGATGTCGACCAGCGCACTACGTCACACCGGCGAGCGGGCGTTCAACCGGTGCACCCAGCCGCCCGCTGCGCGTGGCTGTCGACTTCATGCGTGAATCTACAAAGGAACTGATTTATGACCACTCCGGCGATACGCACCGAAAACACCGGCACGACAGCCAACGGGACGCTCCCTGCAGATTCGACAAAGCTTGCGCTATTTGACCTAGATGGCGTGTTGTTTGACACATTGGCAGTGATGCGTGTCGCTTGGGACCGAGTCCGCGCCGAGTATGGTTTTTCGGCATCTTTTGAGGACTACGCCGACCATCTTGGGCGACCATTTGACGACATTCTCGGCATGCTCGGCCTTGATCTTCCACAGGACTCTTCCGCGCGTGTCCTGGACACCTACCAGGCCGTGTCGGCCGAACACGCCGACCTGGCCGTCCCATGTTCTGGTGTGGTCGACACGCTTTGCCAGTTGGACTCCCGACAGCTTCTCCTGGGCGTCGTCACCTCGAAGCCAAAGGTCTCCGCTCTTCCGCTGTTGGATCGGCTTGGGTGCGAGTGGACGGTGATCCGCACGCCAGGTTCGGAGCGCGGCAAGCCCGCCCCGGATTCGCTGCTGTTGGCGGTTACCGATGTCGGGGTTGACCCCCGCGAGGCGGTGTATGTCGGGGACATGTCGGTGGACCAGCAGGCGGCGGATCGTGCGGGCATCCCCTACCTGCACGCCAGTTGGGGCTACGGCACGCCTGCAACGACGGACGCGGTGGTGTTGTCCCATCCGCAGGAGCTAATCACGGCGCTCACCGATCCCAGTAGACGAGAGGTCTTGTCTGCATGAGCACGAGCCCTTCTGATCTACTCATCTACGACGACGAGCGTCCTGGCCCTGTTGGCAGTTCCACATCGCCATATTGGCGTATCGCCCAGGACGACGCCGCGACGCTGCCGACCTCCACAC